>JAGTQI010000003.1 GCA_018396955.1 Candidatus Bathyarchaeota archaeon
GGAATCATATCTAAATAAAATTGTTTAAGACCTTGATTTCTGTTTTTCAATGTAGACCTTAACTTTTTCCCTCAATAATGGAAACTCGTCCAGCATCGCCTTTACCACTTGCAGCGGATTTCGTCATTTTCTTCTTTTCTACGGCTCATTTTGAATCAAATATTAAGTAGCAATACGCCATATAAACCTTTTACTCCCAAAAACAACATATAAAAAAGAAAAAGGAGATTTTATTTAACTTCTAGGATGTTTATAGGCTTTTTCCGAACTTTCACAGCGGCAACAACCAAGACAATGACGGCGGTAGCACCGACCAGAACTAGTAGAAGTTTCTGGTTTATAAGCTCTGGAATTAATGGAGCTGATGTTAAGCCGATTGTTGGGTCATGCTCTAACGTGCTGTTACCAAAGTATGGATAGCAGATAAACAGCCTCAAGTGACCGCCAGCAGCAACATAAGAAGCAGTAACATCTACAAAAATTGTGTCTTCAGTCTCGTCGAGCAGTCTTGCCCATGGAACAAACTCCAAGAAACCCACGGGCACATCTGTCTTTCCAACTGCAAAGTGCAGCCTAATGCGCTCCCTAAACCTCTCTCTAAGCTCAAGCGTAGCTTGCACAGGCTTCTCATCTTGTCTTGTCTCATCCTTATCTATGGTATAATATTCACCGTTTATCACTACTTCCCGCATTCGAGAGCAAGCCTCAACTTGGTTCTGTGCTTGATTCTGGACCTCTTCGCCAACTTTTGGTAAAGATTCAAGTTTTATTGAAGCTAAGTTAATCCATAGAGCTAATCCTGTTCGGCTCTCAGGTATTTCCTTATCTATACCGTGATTTTTGAGAAACTGGTTGATTTTATCTATGTTCCACTCCCAACGCTTCACAACAAAGTCAAATTTTAACTGCCCAGCGGCAACGGCATAATTGTATTGTGAGTACTTTGGATCTGGGGTTTCCGTGACTGTCTTGTTGTAGAATCTGCACCTTATCTCGATGTTGTTCTTCGCAAACTCCTTAAATCTTGGATGACCATAAACATCCGTTAGAGTAAAGTTGAAAGACCAGTAATCTTTGCCCTCAACAAACACCGGTCCGCTTAACGTCCAGTTGCAGGCACTGAAAGGCAAATAAGCCCTATGCAAACTTTTTAACAACTCCTTAAATTCGACAACTCTGCCTTCATACCATCTAAGACCATATTGGTTTCTTCTTTGGTATAGTTTTGGTTCGATGTAATTACTCCATAACGTTTTGTTTATAGCGCCGTCGTCTGCGTGGAACCTATGCCTATAATAAGGCTTGTCAAGCATCAAGTACTCGATGACGCCTTGAAACTTCACCACATATATATTGCTGCTATCTTTGGTATACCACCACAAGAACATGGGCTTTTTGCCACCGGCAGGAAAGATCAAGGTTACCAAAGAGCTATTAAACCTATACCACGTATTATTCCAGACATATGGAGGTTTTACGTCCAAGCGTTGAATGTTCTCTACAGAGTCATCTGCGTTTACCCTCAGGCTTAAAACAGCAAGCGCTGGTGAAGCCAGTAGAAAGGCTAAACCCAAAGCCAATATTGTTTTTCTTCCGATTTTCATGCTTTTTCACCAAAAAAGACTATGCAAAACGGCTTATTAAGAAAACCGCTTCCAAAAAACCCGAACTTTGCCAATCGAAAGTTCTAGAAACCCCGAACTTTTACGTGAAACGTCCGAGTATGTATAGGGCGGCTATATTTAGGTATATGGCTGTTAGGCTTATGATTATGCCCTTATCTAGTCTTAAGCCTTTTCCATAGCAGACTGCCGCGGAAACAAGTAGCAGACTCCAAACTTGCAAAATTATCAGTATTACTTGCCTTATCATTTCAATTTCTATGTAGTATAGGTTTAATCCGCTTAGGGCTTCTGGAACAGCTACGTAGAAATATGGGAAAACCGCCAGCGGGAGGGCTGCCAGTCCAATGCATGTGAAGAGTTGAAGCTTGTTTCCCACGCGTTTGAATAGCGCGAAAGCTAGGGCTTCTGTGAATAGGAATAGCCCTATCCAGTTAAAAATGAACAGTGTTATGGTGCTTGTTGGGCTTCGTGTAGAGTATTCGAAATAGAAGAATAAGGCTGGTTCAAGTCTTGCCATGGCTGCTCCATAAGCCCCTAAAAACAGGATTACCAGAGAGAATGGCAGCAACTTCAGCGGCTTGATTGTTTTGGCGAAGAGCGGTGAAAGAAAAAGCCACTTTGCCAAGCTGTTGCTTAGGGTTTCGCTTATTCCAAGGCTTGCTGGTATGCTTCCCTCTTTTAAAATGCGGTAGAGCATTCTCCCCTTCTCGTTCAGCCTATACTTACGCTGCTTGTCTTTTTCAAGAAAGCCTGAAAGCATGTCAAGATGATAGTAGACTGTTCCTACGCCTAAACCTAAAGCTTCGCGGAGCTCCTTAAATCCCACCTTCTCCTGAGCGCCCAAAATCTCAATTATTTTTCGCCTAGCCGGGTCTTTTAAGAGTGCATAGTAACGTGTTGAGTCTTCCATGAATTGCCCTCGGAATCAAAAACGTTGAAACGCCGAGTATTTATGTTTTCTTAACTTTTGATAAGTTTCTGTCGTTAGCGTTTAAGCTATGGTTTTCTCTGATATATTTTCAATCGGGAATACACGCTTTATTTAGAAGAGGACTAGGAAGTTTTGAGAAAGGAGAAGGCCGGAGCAATTTTTATGAGAAAAAATATGCTGGAACAGCGTGCCGTATATGAGAGCGTGTTACCGTTCGTTTCCATAATTGTTCCAGCCCTATAACAAAGAGAAGAGAGTCTCAGAAATTTATAAAGAACCTTTTCAAAAGCGCGGTGCAGTACCCGAACTTCTATGAAATCTTATTGTTGATGACGGAAACAGCGACTACACGTATGAGATAACATGGGCAACAATTCGAAAGTTTCGGAGATTGTGAAAGAGTATATGCTGGCGAATATTGGCGAGAAAGAGAAAGCCTATCAAAATTTTTCCAAATCCATGATTTTCAAGAACCGTTATGTTCTTTAAGCCTTTTAAGACAGAAGTAGACGACGCCTGCAGCTAGTGTTGCAGCGCCTAAAATCCATGCTTGGGGCAAAACGAAAAGTGTAAAAACTAAAAGAGCCATGCATGATGTTGCCCCTAAAAATGGCACAATTTTTGGGCACATTCTATTATGCATTTTTAGCTTTAATGCTGAAACGTTAGCCAACGTATAACAGAAAAGCAGTGCGAAATTGCTTATAGCTACAACCCGTGTTATGTCCACGAAAAGAGCAAGCAGCGTCATGACGGCGCCTACAATCCATATGGAGAGATATGGAGTGTTATATTTTGGGTGGAGCCTGCTTAGGGCTTGGGGCAAATCTTTTCTCCTTGCCATGGCATATGCCATGCGGGAAACTCCCAAAATGGCTGTTAGCAAAACGCTTACGGTTGCAATTAACCCGCCAACCGAAACCGTGTAGACCGCAAGGGTGTTTCCAGCGACGCCCATAGCTTCTGCAAGCGGAGAGTCTGAATGACCAAGCTTTGAGGCGCCTACAAGCCCAAGAGCCACAAAACCCACTAAAATGTAAATCACCGTTGATATCGCCAAAGAAAGCATAATAGCCTTAGGCACATTTTTTCTGGCATCTTTAACTTCTTCCGCCACTACGGCCACTCTTGCAAACCCGCCATAAGCGAAGAAAATGTAAAATGCGCCGGACAAGACTCCCATTTGAAAGGGGTTGAAGGGGGTAAGATTTGAAGGATTCATGTGGAAGGCTCCATAAACTGCAAAGAATCCTAAAATGGAAGCTTAGCCGCCACAAGCACATTATTTAGGAGGGCTGATTGGCGCACCCCCAAAAAGTTGAGCGCTGTGAAGAGAAGCAGAAAAACAGCCGCCGCAACGTTTGGCGGTAATGCTGGAAAAAGAGCGCACAAATAACTTGCAAAGCCCAAAGAAACAGCTGCACCGACAAAAGTGTTAGATATAACCCACATCCAACCAGCTAAGAAGCCTGCAAAGGGCGAAATCAGTTGATAAGAATACTCGTAAATGCTTCCCTCAATAGGCTTCCAAAGAGTTAATTCGGCAAAACTTAAAGCCGTAAGCGTAGATATGGCTGCTGCCAAAAGCATGGAAACGATTAAGGCTGGACCTGCAAAGCGAGCCGCTATGCCGGTCACAACGTATATGCCAGCACCCACTATGGCACCTATGCTTATGGCGGTAGCGTCAAACAATCCTAAAGTTGGCTTAAGCTCTCCATGCTGGGAGCTGTTTTTAGCCAAAATTTTGCAACCTGCTCGAGTTTCTAAGTGAAGGTTTTCAAGCGGTTTTCTTGTCTTCCCAGAACTCCCTTGTTTTTAAGTATTGGATTTTCGCCTTTAATAGGTCCATGTAGAATTCCTCTTCGCTTGGATGCATTTTTCCAAGAATTCTAAAGGCTGTTTCCGGTCCCACGCCTTTGACTTTTAGGGCTGTTATCGCTTTCTTTCCATAGCTTAAGATTAGGTCGGCTGTACGCCTTGCGTGGGCTATCTCCTTAAGATCTTCATTTGTTAAACTTTTGCCCATGCGCCTTTTACCCAATATTTCTTTGAGATGTTTCGCCTCTTGACTTGGATACAACAATGCTAAAAGCCTTGAACCACATTTTCCACATAGAGGGTAGTCTGGCAATTCTTTAATCTTCTTTTCCGACAATTCTCCGCATTCAATGCACATTAGCGCCGCTGTCTTCGCTTCTATTGCCCTTTTCGTCCTTTCAATGTTGCTTAGTAAGATGCGCTCTGGAGCCATAAGCTCCGAAAGGTCGCCGTATTTCGCCAAAATATGGTAAGCTAATGGTGTTGGATTTTCTGCCCTATATAGGGTGCTAACCTTAATTTTTCCATCCTTAATGTCATGCATAATTTCCTTAACTTTCTTTAAGTCGGCTTTCTCGAGCATGGCTTCCCTTAGGGTCTCATCGTAGATGGGTGTTCCCTTGAAAATGGCTGGTAGTTGGCTCTGCCTCTTTGGACCCATGGTTTTTCCCCTTGGGAGGGCGCCGAACCTTTCAGCCACAAACTTCATTTTATATGCGTATGGAAACTTTGCCTCCAAATAATCCTTAAAGGCTTTTTCAACTTGCTCGTTATTTAAGCCGAAAAGTGTTTCCGGCATTTTATCAACTTCTCGTGGCAAGAGCTTTCGCGGAGCCTCTATTAGGATGCGGTAGCCGTCGTTCCACCAGCCCACAATTAGCTCCTTATCTGAAAGTATCGCATCGAAAATGCCTCCGAGGGTGGTGTTTACAATCTCACCGAAGCACGCGTGCACTACCAAATACTTGTCAAAAGCTTCGATGAGGATGTTGTTATGGGTCGGTAGTGGTGCTCCTTGTTTTATGTGTTCCTCAATTTCCTTAACCGCTTCGTTTAGCATTTCTCTGTTTATGTTGAACTTTTCCGCAACCTTTTCCGCCACAGTGTCGACGTTTCCAAAAGTTTTCAGCAGTTCGCCAATTTCTTGGCGAATTTTTCCAGTTTCTTGCGCTAGGTCGAAGGGTACGGGTAGCATTTCGCCGTCCCATCCCGGGATGGCGGCGAATGGGTCTTCGGATGGAACCACATAAACCGTTCCAGTTTCATCCTCAATCTGAATTATGCGCCAGACTTTTCCTCGGACAATTATGTTTAAACCTATTCGGGCTTTCAAAGCCATAAACTCGTCGCCCAGTGTGCCAATCCGCTTATCTGTTAGGATATTTATTATTGGGTAGCGCCTCTCGTCTGGAATCATTGAAAGGTTCTCGTAATAATAGCCCCTTGTCCTCCGCGTTTTCCTCAAAACTTCCTCTTCCTCATATATTTTTAATTGGTTAAGGTTGGCTAAAAAGTGTATCACTTTAAGCAGTGTTTCTTTGGCAAGATGCTTGTACGGGTAGGCTCTTCGGAGAATAGCCAAAAGTTCGTTCACAGTGATGCTTTCCCTATCCATCAACACGCCAGCAACTTGATGAGCTAAAACGTCCAAGGCGTTTTCATGGATTAAAACAGGCTCAATTCTGCCATTATAGGCATTTCTAACAGCAGCCAAAGACTCCAGCAAGTCGTCTGGGAAGGCGGTTACTATTATGCCTTCAGAAATCATATCCAAGCGATGTCCGCTTCTTCCAACTCTCTGAATTAGGCTGCAAACTTGTCTAGGCGAAAGGTATTGAATGACTAAGTCTACGCTTCCAATGTCTATGCCAAGCTCCAACGTGCATGTGCAAATTATAGCCTTCAAAACTCCAGCCTTAAAGTCGTCCTCAACTTGGATGCGCTCCTCCTTTGACAATGAACCATGATGAACAGCAATGTCGCCTCTCCCAAGCTGGGTGAAGCGATGCCCGAGCATCTCAGCCACCGTTCTGCTGTTCACAAAGATAAGTGTGGACTTGTGGCTGTCTACAAGCTCGGCTATGCGCCTTATTCTGGCAGCGCCCTCAGGCGAAATGCCAAATTTTCCAGCCAACTCGTAGTCAGCATCTGTTGGCACTGGATTCTCAACATTGTACTTATAACCTTTCGAAAGTGATGCTTGAACAACCCTTATGCTTCTGTTTGTCCCAGCTATGAACTGGGCAACTTGCTCCGGGTTGCCAACAGTGGCTGATAAGCCTATCCTTTGGAACTCTTTGCTGGCAATCTCGCGTAGGCGTTCAAGAGCCACTGTCAATTGGGTTCCCCGTTTGCTGGAAGCGAGCTCATGCACCTCATCTATAACCACCCATTTAACATGTTTTAGGTGTTCCTTCATGCGGGCGCCTGGAAGAACCGCTTGAAGTGTTTCCGGAGTTGTAACAAGCATGTTAGGCGGCGAAACCGCTTGCCTTCTACGCAGTCTTAACTCCGTGTCGCCGTGCCTAACCTCAACGGTTATGCCAAGCCTCGAAGCCCAAAAGGTTAGACGCTTCAAAAGGTCCCGGTTCAAAGCCCTCAAAGGCGTAACATAAACAATCCCTACGCCTCTTTCGTCTCTATGCTGGATAAAGTTTGAGAAAACAGGTAGAAGAACAGCCTCTGTTTTGCCACTCCCAGTCGGCGCAATTAAGAGGACGTTTTCCCCAGTTAGAATATGGGGAATAGCCAAAACTTGGGGCAAGGTAGGCTTTGAAAATCTAAGTTCTGCTAGCCCCTCTCGGATTGGCTTGGCAAGAAGACTGAAAACATTTAAGCCGGCAGTTTCCTTCATTATCTTGTTTCGCCAATATTTTCTGGTTACATCGTCCTCTTATCCTTTGCTAAGCTTTTAAGCCCCACTCCTTTCCTTCATGGCTTCTTGGAGAAGTCTCTGAACCTCGTATGGATTTTTTACAGCCCTAAAAGCCGGGCGAACCAACATTCCATAGCGGCTTGGAGTTTCAACTGGAACATAGCCAGCCGTAACTGCGATGATCGATCCGGTTCCATAAATCTTATCCAGTAAACCAACAGTCACGTAAACTTCTTGGATTTTGTCTAATTCAACGAACCTCGTGTCTAATCCTATAACTCCTGTTTGTGCTATGATCCTCTGATTTGTGATCGCATACTCGGTGTTTCTGTACCTCAAAATCTCCACTAACAACGGAGCTAAGGCTATGCATAACCCGAACAAGATAAAGAATGCTATATAAAACATAAATGGGAAAGGCTGCGCGCTGGCAATGGGCATTGATGTAATCATAAGGAGGATGAAAATAAGCCAGATGAACCCAAAAAGGGAAAGACCCGCATACCTAGAAAATATGAAGGGTATAATTTCAGGCTTGCCGCTCCATAAAATCTTCTCGTCTTGACGTAAATATTTGCCTAGCTGGGACATTTTCTTAAAACTTATTTTGGCTCTGTTCTAATTAGGTTTTTTATTGTAGACTGAAAGTGAAGGTTGCTTTAAGACTTCCCTCTTCGCCATATGGGATGGAGAAATGCTCCATAAAACCGCCTTCATCAAGGAAAAAGCCCAGCGTTTCCATTAACGGTTCTTTTCTCGAACAGAAAATGACTTCACCTCTTTTGTTTTTCCATATGGTTAAGCCTCTAGTCTTCCCCTTATGAATAAGGTGGAGGAGCACTTGCCCTTTTCCGATTTGTAGGAGGCTTACAGTGTTTGGTCCTTCAATAATTGAGTGAAGCGTGTGTAGGGAATTTTCATGGCTGCCTTTCTCAAATAGGAGCTCTTCAAAAAAGTGTGGTATAACTTCAGAATCTATAAGCTCAGCCCTTTCAGATTCGAAAATATGTTTTCCGTCAAGCCTCTCCCTAATAGTCCTATAGTTTGTCACGCTTCCATTGTGGGCTGAAACTACCGTTAATCCAGAATAGCACCTTGCAACATATGGTTGGGCTGTTTCTTTAAAATGGGCTGTTTTCATGAACCATGGGCTTGGCAGCCGCACATGCCCAATCAAGACCGCTGCTGTGTCAAACTTGCATGTTTTAGCCAAGTGCTCCGCGGGTGAACCATTAACCTTTCCAACCTTTTCAAGCAATACTGTCTCAGAACTTGTGAGGATAGCTATTCCGGCGCCATAACCCCCAACAGGTTTGGGCTCGTTTGAGTATTGATGCCTTTCAAGCCTTTGTAGAACCTTTAGGGCGTATGCGACTTCTATAGGCGTTTTTAGTACGTAGCCAAATATGCCGCACATATTTAACATTCGCCCTGCCTAAACTATGTATTTCTGGTCTGTTTTCTCAAAGCTTTAACTATTTCCATGACCTGCTTAGCGTGAAATGCCTTGTCTAATGGTATGCTCTTCAGCAAAGCCCACGGTTGCTTTTGGCTACGGCTGTGACTATGTGCTCCTCGCCAAAGCACTCCCTTGCAATATGGTAGACCAATTGCCCACCCTCAATTCTGAGACATGCCCTAAGGCGTGGAGATACCCGTGGAGAAGAAGATTATAAATTAAGGCATTTACAACTCGCTTCGAATTTGTGGAGACTTCAACAGCTCTAACAAGAAAGCGGTTCAAAATTATATTGTCTGTCCAATAGGGTGATAAGCGCCAAGTTGAAAGGCAAATCGTCAAGGAAAGCATCATTCCAGCCCTCCGCTGGTTCAAAGAAAAGGCAACAGTGTCCTTAACAACCTCCCATATGTCGCCATAACTCAAGGCATTCTCAAGCCTTAAACGATAATTCTTAACGTGGCTTTTTCCAAAAACTTTCTCTCTCCAGCTTTCACGACTAGAATGCTTTGCGAAACATAAATAATTTCGTTAGCACTTGTTGTTTATTGGACGATGAGGAGATCGAGGTACGCTGAATTGATGATTGTTTTTTCCGCTCCTGAGTCCAGAAAATAAACATTAGGCAATCAACTAACAATTCGTTAGAAGAAGTAAAAAGGTAAACGGGAGTTTGGAAAGGCTACGTTTCTTTTGGCCCTGTGATGTATGCCCATATGCTGACTATTATGAGGGTTAGGAAGGCGCCTGTAAGACCTGAGAGGATATATTTACTGAATATAATTGGCAGTATGGCTGCAAGCGCTGGGATGACGTACTCTATTGTTAGTTGAGCTATGACTCCGGCGATGAACCCTAGTACGGCGACAAATAGGAATACCTTTAATCTTTCGCCCATATTTTCCACCTAGCCTAGAATTGAATTATAAGCCTCTTTTTAGTCTAACTTACACTTTTTTGTCTATTTACGAGAAAGCAGCAAGGATTTCTTTTCACTGGAAAATTAAAGCTCAAAAAGGTTTCAGCTGGCACATATAGCTCTACATATATACGTGGATAATGCGGGCATATTAAGAATGTATAAAGATTTGCCAAGCCCCTTAAGCCTTCTTTCGGAGGAATCAATCTTGTCTGAAAAGTTTAGTAGAAGATGGGATGAGAGACGCGACGAGCAACCACTAACAGAACGCATTAAAGAGGCTGTCAGGCCGCCAGGTCCACTAAAGCCACGACTTGACATGGCCGTCCGCCGCATAGAACTCCAAATACAGAAGCTAGATCAAGCAAGTGAAAGATTTAGCCAAAGAGACAAGTCAATATTTGCGAGGATTGTCGACGCTTACACAAAGCATGACATGGCTCGGGCGAACGTCTTCGCAAACGAGTTGGCTGAGATAAGGAAAATGGAAAAGATGATTATGCAGGCCAGGCTTGCCCTTGAACAAATTGTCTTAAGGTTACGCACAGTATCAGAGCTTGGAGACGTTGTTTCAACCCTCGGCCCTGCAGTAAGCGTTCTAAGAGCCGTGAAAACTGGAATGGCTAACATCTTCCCAGAAGCGGAGAGGGAGTTGGGGCAGATAGGCAACCTTTTAAGCGGAATAATAGTGGAGGCTGGACAGAGCACAGGGTTATCCATAAACTTTGAAACAGCCAACGAAGACGCCCAAAAAATCCTCACAGAGGCTGCCGCTGTCGCAGAGCAAAGAATTAAGGAGAAGTTCCCAGAGCTTCCGGCAGGAATACCGCAAGTGCCGCTTCCAGAAAAATCCCCGACGGAAACATCTTAGCAATATAATGGAGGAATGCATATGCCACAAGACCCCAATCTTTTTTTGTCCCTCGGTAAAGTCATTAAAGACGAGTATGGACGCCCAATAGGTGAGGTTGCATCCCTAGTCGTAAAGCCTCACGGTGGAGTAGACGCCGTTTACATAAAGCACAGTGATGGACGCTTCGCTAAGTATCCTGCTGGAACCATAAAAGTTGAAGGCTCAGATGTAATATTCCTTTCAAAAGTTAAATATGACACTTCGGTTTTCTGTGACCAGATTCCACTTATATGGCGTAAAGACCAAGCCTTAAAAGAGCTTCTTGAGAAAAAGAAGATTTCACCAGAAGTCTATGAAGAACTGCATAGAAGTTTTGAAGGTGCCCTAAACCAGCTTAAAAGCGAAGCTCAAACCTTGCTGGAGAGAATTGATAAAGAGATTGAGAGGTGCAACCAAGAGATTAGGGAGCTGAATTATGCACTTGTCCACTTGGAAGTGGAGCATGAAATAGGCGAGGTTGACGACCAATCTTATCAGGCGGCGTTTGCAACGATTCAAGAATGCCTAAAAAGGGCGAATTTGGAGAAGATGGACCTTGAAAGCATGAAAAATAAACTTTCAAACATCCTCTTGGGAGAAGCGCCGCAGAAAACTGTTGCTGAAGAGCATGTTGAAGCCCCAACTCCCCCGTCTCCAAGTCTCCCAGAACCCCCAGTCATAGTTTACGTGAAAGAAGCGGGCGAATCCAGAATTTAGGCTTCTGCGTAGCGGGCGGAGGGAGCCAAAAATAAAAAACCCTTTCACCCAAACCCCTCCACCACTACGAGAAGTTATAATCAAATCTGTGCATAAACTGCGAATCCAACAACACAAAGTGGTCCAGGCATCACTGAGGCTTAAAGAAAGAGACAAAAACTTATTCCAAACATGCGTAACGGCAATGAGAGCCAACAACAAAGAAAGAGCTGTAATATGTGCAAACGAGCTAGCCGAAGTTCGAAAGTTAATCAATTTTCTTCAACAAGTGGAGCTTGCAATTGAAAGGGTTATCCTCCGCCTCGAAACCGTGAAAGAGCTAAGCGACATAGTAATAGACCTAAAACCAGCGCTAAGAACCCTCCAAAGCGTTTCTAAGCAGCTTTTCGATGTTTTACCAGAGGTTTCCTCTGAACTTAGCGAAATTAACGATGTTATAGGGGAAACAATTTATTCAACAAGGATATCAGCAGACGAAGTGGTAATTCCCGTTGACAGAGTCACGCCAGCTGGAGAGCAGATTTTGAAGGAAGTTTCAAGCTTCTTAGAGAAAAGGTTGGCCGAGAAGCTTCCTGAACCGCCCGCTATGCAAGAGGAAACGCCGCCAAGGCTGGAGGCAAAACTGGAGCCTGCTCAAACCCAAATTAAGCAGATGGTTGCCCTAGCAGCTTCATGTGCACAGTCGGTGGGCAGTGAAGCTGTTGAAACCGATGGGAGCAGTTCCCAAAATCTCATCTCCTTCAGGAAGGCTGAAATTCAGGAGATTTCGCTTCGTGTTGGAAAGCCAACGCTTGAAGATGCCCTCCTAGAATATGTCCGGAAAAGTGGGGGAGAGATAGACTTGACGCGTTGTTCTCGAGAGTTGGGCGCCTCATGTGAGGATGTTGAAAAAGCCCTTCAAAGTCTTGGGGCTAAGGGTAAAATAAAGATTGAAGTTAGAAGGTGATCTCGTCATGGAAGCGTCGCAGGAGCTTGAAAAATCCGCTACAAATTATGCGATGGAGGCTGTTCGCCTCGACAAGCAGGGAGCCAGAGGCATGGCTATAACCATGTACCAGAAAGCCATAGAAACCCTCCTAAAGCTTGTTCAGCTTTACCCAGATTACAGCCTAAACAAGGTTTACATTCAAAGAGCCATAGCCTATCAAGAAAGGATAAAGGTGCTGCAGGGTGCTGTTGGTCCAGCAGAGCCAAGAGCGAAGGAGGCAAAGGGCGTTGAAGGAGCCAAAATGGGCGAGGAAAAAAGGGCCAGCTACGAAGACCTAATTGTTAAGGAAAAGCCAAACGTGAAATGGGACGAAGTCATCGGACTTGACACTGCGAAGAAAGCCATAAAGGAAGCTATAATCTACCCAGTTCAAAGACCAGATCTTTTCCCGCTTGGCTGGCCTAGAGGCATACTCTTATTTGGGCCGCCCGGGTGCGGTAAAACTTTGTTGGCTGCTGCCGCTGCAACAGAGATTGATGCCGTTTTCATTTCTGTGGATGCTGCCTCAATAATGTCTAAGTGGCTTGGCGAGGCCGAGCAGAATGTTGCTCGTCTTTTTGAGTCGGCTAGGAAATCCGCTTTGGACGATAAGAAGCCAGCCATAATTTTCATTGACGAGCTGGACTCTTTGATGGGGAAGCATTCCAACGAGGTTGGCGGCGAGGTTCGAGTGCGAAACCAGTTTTTGAAGGAGATGGACGGCATAATAGACAAGGGCAAAAATATCCACGTCTATGTTATTGGCGCTACAAACAAGCCTTGGGATTTAGACTGGCCGTTTATTAGGCGTTTCCAGAAGCGCATTCTTGTGCCGCTTCCAGACCACCACGCCCGCCTAATGATGTTTAAGCATTATACAAGCAACTTGCTTTTGGCTCCAGATGTGGACTTGCACGAGCTGGCTAGGCTTTCAGAAGGCTTTTCTGGAAGCGATATAAAAGACGTTTGCCAAGCGGCCCACCTAAAAGTTATAGGCGAATTCTTTGAGTCCGGCCAAGCATCAAACAAACTTGCTAAGCCGAGGGCCCTGCGGATGAGCGATTTTAGGCAAATTCTTGAGGAGAGGAAGCCAAGCGTCTCCCTTGATATGCTGGCACTATACAACCGTTGGTTTGAAGCCTTTAAAGCCCTATAGGAGCGCCTCAAAGTGGAAAGGTTTGGAGAAACCACTTCTAAATTTTTGAAAAGCTCTCCTTTCTCCCTTCTCCCCCTCGGAATCTCCAAACCCCACAATTAGCGCGGCGCTCGTAAAGGGCTACTTTCGATACCTTTTTCTCCCCGTATAACTTTTTCTACAAGCTCCGCAAGTTTAGCTTGCTCCCTTAAAACATCGAAATACGGGGCTGGCAATTCTCTTCTCATCGCCAAATAGGGACCCGTGAAGGCTATTATGGGCTTAAAGGTTTTTAAGGCTTCAACAACTTCCTCTTCGGATTTAACCGCTACTATTTTTGGCACGTTGGGCTTGGCGCCTAAAATTTTTCTGAAGCCTTCAACGAGGATTATATCGTTGTCTCGGCACTTTTCTACTATGCTTTCAAGGGAAAAATCGTTTGTGCTGCCTCTTTCTATGATGGCTATTTCTTTTGATGAAATGCTAACCACAGTCTTGGCTCCAGCTTCGGCGAACCTCCAAGTGTCTTTGCCCTTTGCTCAATTGTGAAGTCCCTTTCTGGGATGTGTTTCACGGCTGCCACTTTGTAGCCTCGGCGGGTTAGCTCCCTCGTCAAGGCTTCTATCGTTGTTGTTTTTCCAGACTCTTTGCTTCCCAAGACTGCTATAACTGTTGCTGTTGTTTTCAATTTTACACCTTCTTGCTTTTCATCTCTTCATTAAAGATCTTCTTAAACGTGGCCTTTTCCATGTGAAGCTTTTCCGATAGATTTTTAACCCATCTTATGTAACTTCTAAAAATGTTCTGTAATATTTCTGCCTTTTCCCTGCCTGAAAGCTCTTTTTCTTCAGCCAAGAGAAGAGCAAACCATTTTCCCGCGTCTGAAAGTTTGTAGGCTTTAACCCAAACTATGCGTCCTTCATGTTGTGTTTTCTCCATGTCCTCTATTAGGATTCCAAGCTTTGTCAAAACTTTCAAGTTCTCAATTATCGTCTTGTTTGAGTAGGAGAGCTTCCTAACGAGGTCTTTCTGGTAAACCTTGTTTGAAATTCCAGTTTTAAGGAAGAATCTTAAAATGTCAAGGGAAGCCTTAGAACCAAAAATTGCACTTAATATGCGGTCCTTTTCTTCAGCTGGAAGGAAAACTACATAGGGATGTAGTGAACTCACCTGCACACCGTCCTCAAAGTTTTAATGTTTGTCTTAAAATGTTTTCTCTAAAGTCAACACTTTTAAAACAGTCAATCAAATTCTATTAAGGTGTCATTGACGGCTGCACCTAAAAATTGGCTTCCAATGGATGGAGACACGTTTGCAACTAGCGAAGGGTTCATTCTAAACGTTTTTGGATATGAGCATCCAGAGAAGCGGGTCTTCGCTTTTCTGAAGTATATTCCATCAAGATTTAAAGAACTCTTTAATGTTCGCTTTTTGGGGAGAACATGGCGTTATGGGCGAACCGAGCTTTTTAGGGCTGAAAAGCTTTACACGGCGAAAAACTACCAGACTTTCCTAGAAGTTTTTCGCGCACATTTTCCAGACTATGTTTACCATTGTCCATTCAGAAGAAAGGATGTTATCAGCGCGCCCTGGGCAAGAATTAAGCGGGTTTACGTTCCAAGAGAGCGTCTTCAGAGGCTTTTGAGGGTAAAGAGGCTGGATAAACTGCAGAAAATGACTCTGGATTTTCTGGATTTAGTCTCTGGCGCGTCAAAAGTTGCCTTAGAAGATTTTGGTGTTCACGGCTCCGTAGCCTTAAATATGCATTCCCAAAAGTCGGACATAGACATAGTTGTTTATGGCGGGAGAAACTTCCGCATAGTAGAAAATGCCATCCACAAGCTTGTCGAGGAGGGAACCCTTAGTTATGTTTTTAATAATCGTTTGGACGCCGCGAGACGGTTTAGGGGGCGGTATCATGAAAGGATTTTCATGTATAATGCCGTCCGCAAACCTGAAGAAGTGACAACCAAGTATGGCAAATACTATTACACGCCAATAGCTCCGGTAAAGTTCCAATGTAAGGTTAAGGACGATAGTGAAGCCATGTTCCGTCCAGCCATATACAAAATTGAAGAGTACACATCGTTAAATCAGAATTCAAGACTTCCCAAAGAGATGGTTCCAAGCGCTGTTGTCTCCATGATTGGATGCTACAGAAACATAGCCAGGAACGGCCAGAAAATAGAGGTTTCTGGAGTGCTGGAACGCGTCGAAAAAGTGGATAGTGGCGAAACCTTCTACCAAGTTGTTGTTGGAACCGCTGGAAGCGAGGAAGAGTACATTTGGCCTGTTTAAGGCTTAGAGACCGCGACGCAATAATCACACGCGAAGGCTTAATCTTCCGCGTTTTCGGCTACACACACCCGCCAGAAGGTTTTGTATGCGATGCTGAGTATGCGCCCTCCAATCTTTTCAAGTCAGCTAATCCAAAAGCCTATAGAACTGATGGAAAAAACACCTTTTACAAGTTTTACGAGGATGAGGGCTGGCGTTTTATAGAGGCAAACTACCCACAATACATGCTTCTATACAAGCCTATTGGCGGGAAAGTTGTAGGTGTCAGCCATTCGGATGTGGCAGGCATAAGAAAGCCGGAGGATGCCCTTAGAAGGCTTATTGAAAAAGAGCCGAAAGACGAGCTTATCAAGGCTCTTCAAAAAGTCCTGGAAGCAACTGTGATAAGTTCCGGCTTGTCCACCGGGGATTTTGGTGTTTTCGGCTCTCTTCTTCAAGGCTTTTATCATCCAAAATTCTCCGACATAGACATAATTGTTTATGGCAAGAGGAATCTGAAGCGGATACGCGGAGTTCTTAGGGAGCTTTACAATGATAAAGGTTCAAGGTTTTCTAACGAGTTTGATAACCACTCGCCCGTCATGGGGAAACCTTGGCGCTTCAAGAACATAAGCCCGGAAGAGTTCGTTTGGCACCAGAGGCGCAAGCTCATTTATGGAGTCTTCCATGACGAATCATTTGGAAGGGACATAAAAGTCGAGTTTGAACCCGTGAGAGACTGGAGTGAAATCAGCAACGAATACAGCCAAATTAAAAGGATAACTAGAGAGGGATGGGTTAAGGCACTTTTACATGTAAAAGATGATTCGGAAGCGCTTTTTATGCCATCGATATACCATGTTGAGGCTGTAAAGATAGTTGAAGGCCCAAGAGTTGAAGACTTGAGGAAAATTGTTTCTTATCTCGAGGAGTTTAGAATGCAAGCGTGGAAAGGCGAAACAGTTTATGCTGAAGGAAACCTTGAAAGGGTTGAGTTGTGGAACGGCGGAGGCTTCCACCAAATAACATTAACCTATGGGCCACGCTACTACGAACAAGTCTTGAAGGTTGTAGAGCCTCATCAAAATTTAGTGTTTTAGAATCATGCAGTCTGTGGGCCGGTTTCCGAGAAGAAGCCTAAAATATTCACATCCACTTCTATTGTCTGTTACGTGTTCAAGTTTTCCCTGCGCCACAACAGTCTCGCCTTTCCTTGCTTGCTCGCAGAACCTTCCACGGAAGGACACAATCTCCCTTATCGGCTCGAGTTTCGGCCCCTCAACAACCTTAACATCCCCAATCTTATACTTGCATGGCGTGAAAATAGCCTCAGCATCGTCAACAACAACAGCCTCAACCCTTGCATAGCCACAATTCTTATAGCGGACATCACCATACTTTTCACCTATTTCGCTGAAGTCTTTCACGAAACGGATAAAAAAGTTCCTATCCATAAACTTGCCCTGAAAACTTTTTCTGGATTCTACTGTTACAAAGTCTTTAAAGCTCATGATGGTGTCTCTCGAACGGAACTCAAAAAGCTTCCGCAACTCGTCCAGGGAATAGGGCTTTAAGAGACTGGAGGGCTCCTCGAACAAGGATTTAATCGTAGAGTAAACTTTCCAGCAGTTTTCAGACCCATAGATAACTAAGTCAATATCCGAACCATGTGTGTGCAAACCAACCATAACAGATCCCGAAGCACCTATGGCTTTCCATGGGATGCGGGCTGAGAATTTAAGCAGAGAAGCCATTTCTAAGACTGCATTTTCCAAACTGTCTAGATTTTCGGCTTTTCGAAGCCTTTGGATCACCCTGGTTGGCGTGTAACGTTTTTTAACATGGTTTATTGGCACTTCGCATAATACTTCATCGAAAACTGGATCGTAAACTAAGTATTCTGGAAAATTCTTTTTCAACCATTCATAACGCTTGTGCAGGGAATAAACCTTCTTGAAGTGGCGACTTTTGCCTCGCCTCTCACCCGCCTTGTCAGGGTAATATCTTATGAAGGCTATCACCTTGTTTGACGGGTGGATTAACCCCTTCACGTCGAATATTAAACCTAGCCTCGTTTCTATGAAGTCTCCTTCGCGGAATCCTTTTTCCATCAAAAGTTAAAATGGCCGCCATGTATTTTTTATTATTTTTGTCTCTTGAAAATGAGGCCTGTCTTGTAAAGTCCGGACGTCAATCCAACTCCGACTATTGTTGCCACAACGGTCATTAATACTCTTTCGATGGCTGAAACTGGAACCATGTACATGAATAGCGATGGGACATCAGGCAGCCCCAATGGTTTGAGGAAGTAGTTTTCCACTACGCTCAGCGGGATGAAGATGTCTATTGTCCCTATGAATATTAGGTTTCCAAGCATGTGGTCAGCAATTATTCCACAATAGCTGGCCAGGAAGACTGATGATATGAAGGAAAATCGTCCTACCCCGAAAATTCCGTAAAGGACTAGCACTGCGGCTATAATGTAAAATGGAAACGAAAGATAGTTTAATGGAACAGCTTCGCTTATATACGGCTTTGTAAACATGTAGCCGACAAAAAACAGAATCACGCCGGATAGTATAGAAGCTGGCTTAAACTGCCAACTCTCCTTTGGAACTCCAATTTCCTTAAATGAGTTTGCAGTCCAGCTTCGTGTGATCAGAATGGCAAACAAGCCTGCAAAGTGTAAGATTGGGTAGAATATGGCTTTTTGTCCAATCCATGTGGTATACCACCCAGCTATTAAGGCAGCAAGGATTACCGCGGACATGACCCATCCTTGAACCTTGCTATTTTTTGAGATTTTGTCCAGCGTTAGGAATCCGGCCACCATTGCGGAGATTGCTGGGCAGAAGGACGTTAAGATGCTGAAAGGGCTTCCAGCGGCGATTAAGCCGCCTATTAAAGCAGCTAGAAAGCCTAAATATGGGCCTATTATCATTCCGTAGAGGGGAGCGAAGGCGGCGTCAAATTTTATTTGGGCGTCTGGAACGCCAACTATGGGTATTCCGGGTATGAACTTGCAGATGATAAAGGAGAGGGCAGCGAAAATTGTCAGTAACGCCACGTTTTTTGCGGATAGTTCAATGTCGGCCAAGTGTCCCACCTGTGTATTTTTGGTAATTGCAGTGTAATTTTTTACACAACATTAATAAGCTTTTCCATGTGATCTAACTACAAAGGCTGTAAAGGTGCACGCTTTGAGGCCGATCATCGACAAAGCCACTCATGTTGCCCAGTGCCTAGAATTGGCCATTTTGTTGGAAGTTAGCGCCGACAAGCCTGGCAACGTCAATTTGGTTGTTGGTTTTGAGGGAACAAACCACATGCATTTTTTGGCTTCCGCCGTTGCTGCTGCCCCGCATTTTAGGTTGGCTGCTGAGCGGGGAATGGCCGTTTCGAGGGGCGAAATAAGCGTTGAAAATGTCGGCGTTGGTAGTCTCATCAGAGATTGTGTGGCTGATGTGAGTGCTTGGCAAAGTGGTGGAAATACATTGCTTGGAACAATTATACTTTTTACGCCTTTGGCTGTGGCGGCTGGTATGGCTCCCATGGAGAAGGAAGCTTTTGACATGTCTGTTTTAAGGCGTAATTTAAAAAGTGTCATTGAGGCAACAACGCCTGAAGACGCTGTTGCGGTTTACGAGGCTGTTAGGATTGCGAAGCCCAGCGGTTTGGGGAAGGCTCCAGACTTAGACGTTAATGATCCAAGCTCTGTGAAACGCATAGTCGAGGAGAAGATTTCGCTTAACCAAGTTTTTAAAATAGCTTCATCCTATGACATGGTTTGCTCAGAATGGGTTAACAATTACCCAGTAACCTTCGAATACGCTTATCCACTGTTGATGCAAAACCTCAAGGAAGATGGAGACTTAAACACAGCGATAATTCACACTTTCCTAGGGGTTTTGGCTAGGCATCCAGACACCTTCATTGCCAGAAAAGTTGGGCTAGAAAGGGCTTGTGAAGTCTCAGCCGTAGCCGGAGAAGTCTTGAAAAGCGGGGGACTCAGAACAGCCATCGGAAGGGAAAAACTCCGCCAATTTGACGTCATGCTTAGAAAGGAAAGCAACCTCCTCAATCCTGGAACAACAGCAGACATTATTGCAGCTGCCCTAGCCTTGGCTGTGCTGGGCGGCTATAGACCATAAAACAGAAAACTAGAGGGGGCTGTCACCATCGGCTTTTTCGGCAGCCAAAAATACATGGATTTTTCCCACCATTCAAGGGATAAATTAATTAGGATTGAGGTTTCTGTATGTAGCTTTAAGAAACGTTTAGGCAGCTGATAAACACTGTTGAGGTTAACTAATGGAGGAAAAACCTAAGCTGAAGGTTACCTTGTTGACTGGGCGCACAATAGAGCAAGGTGTTGGAAAAGAGTGGGGAAAATCCTCCAAAGAATATGTGGAAAGCGTTTCAGTCTGTTATATGGACCCGGAAGACATGAAAAGGCTGGGCGTAAAAGATGGAACTAACATCCAAGTTTCAACGGCTTTCGGCTCTGTGGTGGTTAAAGCTGTCAAGTCTTTGAGGGCGCCGCACCCTGGCGTTGTGTTTATCCCATATGGTCCATGGGCAAACGTTGTCGTTGACCCTGAAACTCACAGCATAGGTATGCCCTCCTTTAAAGGGATTCCAGCCACTGTAGAGCCAGCCCCGGACAAGCCGGTTCTAGGCTTGAAAGAGCTTCTTAAAACTGTTTTTAGGAAGGGTTAATGGATGCCTGTTGTTAAGGCTGTAACTTGTCCTGTTTGTGGAAGCCTATGCGACGATATAGA
The DNA here is from genome assembly GCA_018396955.1 of Candidatus Bathyarchaeota archaeon. GTDB lineage: Archaea > Thermoproteota > Bathyarchaeia > Bathyarchaeales > Bathycorpusculaceae > JAGTQI01. The sequence continues at coordinate 20,400 of JAGTQI010000003.1, forward strand.
ACTGACTGTTGAAAATGGGCGTATAGTTAAGGTTAAGAATGGCTGTGCCATGTGTGAAGCTAAGTTCTTGGGCTACTGTGGCGAGCATCGTGTTTTAAAGCCTATGATTAGGAAGAACGGCGGACTCGTCAAGACAACCCTCAAAGAGGCTGTTAGAAGGGCTGCTGAAATCTTGGCTGAAGCCAACTATCCAGTGCTTTATGGTTGGAGCAGCACAAGCTGCGAAGCCATAAGCGTCGGCATAGAACTAGCCGAAGAGGTTGGTGGAGTAATAGATAACACTTCCGTCGTTTGCCACGGTCCCTCAATTTTGAGCATCCAAAACGTGGGGATCCCATCATGCACTCTGGGACAAATTAGGCACAGGGCTGACCTCATTGTTTATTGGGGAAGCAACCCTTGGAGCGCCCACCCAAGGCATATAGAGCGTTACACAGCCTTCGCAGAAGGAAGATTCGAGAAAAGCGCTTGGAGAAGCTACGTGAACAAGGTTAAGGCTCTTGTTGGGCGGAAAAAACTTCAAAGCGCCATCAAAAGATTATTTGTAAAGAAACCTGCACCAGTTCCCCCACCCATTTCCGAGTATAAGCCCTACCCGTTCATAACCAAAGAGGGAAGAAAACTCATAGTTATCGACGTTAGGAGAACAAAATCCGCTGAAATCGCAGATTACTTCGTGCAAGTTGAGCCCAACAAGGATTATGAGCTCTTGCAAGCTTTTAGGATGTTGATCCGCGACCAAGAACTTGAAGTTGACAGGGTAGCCGGTGTTCCAGTTGAATATTTGGAGGAGGTTGCTGACGTCATGGTCAGCTGCGACTTCGGCGCCTTATTCTTTGGGCTTGGCTTAACAATGAGTAGCGGCAAGCTACGAAACATTGATGCAGCCCTCTCGTTGGTGCGGGACCTAAACATGCGGACAAAGTTCATTATAATGCCGATGCGAGGACACTTCAACGTGACTGGCGCCAACATAGTTTTTACCTGGCAAACAGGCTACCCATATGCTGTGGACTTTTCCCTTGGTTATCCACGGTACAATCCAGGTGAAACATCAGTTGTCGACGTCTTACTACGGAAGGAGTCTGACGCCGCCATCATAGTAGCTTCAGACCCTGTTTCAAGCTTCCCCCGAAAGGCAGCTGAGCACCTTGTGAAAAACCCCCTAATAGTTATCGACCCCCACATGAATGTGACGGCCCAAATGGCTGATGTGCTTATTCCGTCAGCTTTTGTTGGCATAGAAGCCTCTGGAACAGCCTATCGGATGGATCACGTGCCCATACCCCTAAAAAAGGTTGTCAACCCGCCAAAGGGCATACATCCAGACGAGGAGATTTTGAGGCGAATCCTAAAGGAAGTTAGGCGAATAAAAAAGAAGGAGGAGGCTGCCTAAAATGGAGCTTCTAATAAAAAATGGGCTTGTCTACGACCCAATTAATGGCGTTAACGAAGAAAAAATGGACATAGCCGTAAAAGATGGCAAAATAGTTGAGAAAGTCAACGAGCGAAGAGCCAAGAAGATAGATGCCTCTGGAATGATTGTCATGCCAGGCGGGATTGACATCCACAGCCACATAGCCGGCGGAAAAGTGAACTCTGGTAGACTTTTGCGTCCAGAAGATCATTTTAAGGATTTTGAACGCAAAACAGCCGTAACAAGGTCTGGTGTAGGCTATTCTATTCCGTCCACCTTTACAACGGGCTACCGCTACGCAAGGATGGGCTGGACAACAGTCATGGACCCAGCCATGCCGCCGTTAGAGGCGAAGCACACGCATGAGGAATTAAGCGACACGCCCATAATTGATAAGGCCAGCTACCCACTTCTCGGCGACTGGTGGTTTGTCCTCGAATACTTACGAGACGGCAAAATAGAAGAATGCGCACGACATGTGGCATGGATGATTAAGGCGACCAAAGGTTACGCGATAAAGCTTGTCAACCCCGGCGGGCTCGAGGCTTGGGGCTTTGGGCGCAACGTAAAAAACATAGACGACCCAGTCCCATACTTTGGAATTACGCCCCGCGAGATTATCCGCGGACTATGCAGAGTTAATAAGCTTTTAAACTTACCCCACACTATCCACGTGCACACCAACAACCTCGGCAAGCCTGGCAATTATGTTACAGCCCTAGAAACAATGAAATGTGTGGAGGATTTAGCCGAAGACGGAAAGCCGGTGATTCACATAACCCACTGCCAGTTCAGCGCCTTCAAAGGCGACGACTGGAGAACCTTCGAATCCGGAGCGGAAGAAATAGCCAACTACGTTAATGCGCATTCCCACGTGACAATGGACATGGGGCAAGTAATATTCACAGACACCACAACAATGACGGCTGATGGGCCATTCCAGTACATACTTTACACTTTAAGCGGAAATAAGTGGGTGAACCACGACGTCGAAACAGAAACAAGCGCCGGAATAGTGCCATTCCACTATAGAAGAAGAAGCTACGTCCACGCAACCCAGTGGTCCATTGGACTGGAGCTAGCCCTGCTAATAAAGGACCCGTGGAAAATCTTGATGACCACTGACCATCCGAACGGGGGGCCATTTATTGCTTACCCAAGAATTGTGGCTTGGCTCATGAGCAGAAAAGCAAGGGAAGCCACCCTTAAAAAGATTAATTCAAAAGCTAGAAGCAGAAGCCTCCTCCCAACAATAGACCGTGAATTAAGCTTTTATGAAATAGCCATAGTTACAAGGGCTGGACAAGCCAAAGCCTTAGGGCTTAAAAACAAGGGACACTTAGGCATAGGCGCAGACGCGGACATAGCCATATACAAATTTAACTCGGAAACCATGGACCCCTCAAAGAAGTATAAGGCTGTAAGGCGGGCTTTCAAAAGGGCAGCCTACACCATCAAAAGCGGACAAGTAGTGGTTAAGGATGGCGAAGTCCTAAAACATGTTGACGGTGCGACCATGTGGCTGGACGTAAAAACAAGCGAAGAGGCAAAAATAACAGAGGAAATGAAAAGACGGTTTAAAGATTACTGGACCGTTGAGTTTGAAAATTATCCCGTAAGTGAGGATTATTTGGCGATTTCCCAACCCACAACCGTGAAGGCTGATGTATGATGTTGGTAAACCTATACCCACTAAAAGAGTTTAAACTGCCAGTAGTGGCTGAATGCATAAACCCGGACATTTTCCAAGGGAAAAAGCCAAAAGAAATTGAAGGGCTGGAGGTTTGGGAGGGGAACAAGCAGAAAAGGCTTGGAGAACTCTTCAAAGTTGAAGTGGCAAAGGAAGAAAGCGTCTCCGAAGCCGCTGTAATAACAATTCATGGCGATGTCAGCCATGTAAAGCGGATAGGCGTTGGCATGAAAGGCGGCGAAATAGTTGTTAAAGGCGATGCTGGCATGCACTTGGGCGAAGAGATGTCTGGCGGAAAAATAACAGTTTATGGCAACGTTTTAGGCTGGGCTGGCTCCATGATGAAGGGTGGGACGATAGAAATTCACGGGAATGCTGGCGATTATTTGGGCGCACCGTATCGTGGAAGCACGGAAGGAATGAAAGGCGGAAAAATAATAGTGCATGGAAACGTTGGTAACGAAGTCGGAGCTCACATGAAGAAAGGCCTAATAAAAATTTATGGAAATGCCGGACAGTTTGTAGGCTTTAGGATGCATGGTGGCACAATTTACGTACAGAAAGACTGCGGTGGAAGGGGCGGGGCATGCATGACGGATGGGACGATTGTTGTCGGCGGCTTTTTAGAGTCCGTCCTTCCCACATTCACAATTGAGGGTTTAAGGAAGAGGGTTAAAATTGAAGAAGGCGAAGTTGTGGAAGCGCCTTTCTATCTATTCCTTGGAGACTTAACTGAAAACGGTCGCGGAAGGCTCTTTGTCGCAAAAGAGCCTAACCCCCACCTAGGTTACTATGAAAAGTTTCTGTAAAAGGGGGATGAGCCGTGAATGGTGGATTAAGTGTAAACCGCTTGGCATGGAAACTGCTAGAAAAGCTTCGTGGAAACTCCGAATTCTACGGCGTAAAAGTTCAAAGAGGGGAGTGCGGCGCCACAGTGGTGGATGCTGGAATAAAGGCGAGGGGTGGCTTCCAAGCCGGCAAGATTATAACGGAAATCTGTATGGGCGGATGTGGAAAAGCCAAAATAGGCTTTAGACATTACGGCAAATTTGAGCTACCAACAATATTTGTCTATACAGACCATCCAGCCATAGCCACTTTGGGCTCCCAGTTCGCAGGATGGAACATTAAAGAGGGCGATTATTTCGCCATAGGCTCTGGACCCGCAAGAGCCCTAGCCCAAAAACCTAAAGAAATCTATGAAAAGATAGGATATAAGGACGAGTTTGACAAAGCTATAGTGGTCTTGGAAACCGATAAAGCCCCGCCGGAAAAGTTGATGAAAAGGCTGGCTGAAGACTGCCACGTCCAATGCGAAAACTTGGCATTAATATTAACCCCCACAGCCAGCCTTGCCGGGGCAACACAAGTAGCCGGTAGAATAGTTGAAACGGGAATTCACAAACTTACAATGTTGGGCTTCAACCCAAAAGCTATTCTTTATGCTTGGGGATGCGCCCCCATACCGCCAACCCACCCAAAATTTGTAGAGGCTATGGCCAGAACCAACGACGCCATCCTATACGGAGGCACAACCCATTACATAGTTGACTACGAAAAGGAAGATGAACTCGCCAGAATAGTGGAGAAAGCTCCATCAAAAGCATCAAAGGACTACGGCAAACCCTTCCTAGAAATCTTTAAAGCCGCAAACTACAATTTCTACAAAATAGACCCAAACATATTCGCGCCAGCAAAAATAACAATAAACAATGTAAGAACCGGAAAAACCTTCACAGCTGGAGAAATCAACCCAAAAATATTAATGGAAGCCTTAATTTCATAACTTTTAACTTCAAATTCTAACATGCGATTTTATTGTTTCTGTAATAGCGTAACCTAACGGAACAGTGTAGAGGGCTAAAGTGGCATTAAAGACTGCAATAAGTGGGAGAGACATCATGATCGCTTGTTCCGGCATTCCAAACCCCACTGGCGGTGGAAAACGGAGAAAAGCCCAATTAACAACAGTCATAATCCCCACTCTAAAGATTATTCCAAAAGTCGTGAACATAGCTACCAGCGTCCATTTGTCTGCTTGAAGGTTTTTATGAATGATTTTCGGTATGGAGATGCCTATAAGCATGCTGATCACTGCCGCCAAATTATAGAGCGGACCAGTTAATAGCATGCCTGGAAAAACCATGAGTAATACAAGCGTATTCAGTATCGTGATGGCTATACCAGCGAAGAAGCCGTAAAGAAGGAATGCTGCAACTATTGGAATTTCCCAAACTTGATATATTAGGTATGGTGCGTAGGGTGCTGGTATCTTTATTGGAGAAAGATTAAGCGATATTGTGAGTGCGGCGAATACAGCTATAACCGCTATTTTTTTGGCGTTTACCTCAGCATGTTTTATCACCATTTGCTATCCCCCGTCTCCTTTTCAGTCATCGAGAATCTTTGTAGTTATTATTTAAGAGTAGCTACTTAAAAATGAGTGCTTCCCTTTAAACTTAATATGGCTTTTGGCTTATCTTTATTTGGGAGAAACTTTGTCAATAAGCCTTAAAATTTCCTTTAATGAGCTTAGGGATTGGCTTGAAAACGAAACTGGTGATGTTCTTGGTCCAGTGCATGCTAAGGCTGAGAGGCTTCTTGGCGAGATGCTGGATGCTCATCAAGGTTTAGTTGATGCTTGTCGCATGCTTTTGGAGAGCAGCCGTAAAGAGATTGAGAAGCGTAATATGCGCACTTTTAAGAGGGCTCAAGCCCTAAACAAGCTTGCAAAACTTTTTCTGGATAGGATGCAGCCACTTAAGGTTCCGGAGAAGCCCTCCTTTAAAGATGTTGAAGGCTTTGTTAACGATGCCAAGAAGGCTTATGCTGTTACGGATATTGACGTGAGAAACTGGTTTCCAAGGATTTCGCCCTTCTTCATAATGGATAGGGGAAAATTCTTAAGAGCTTTTGAAAGCGCGAAGGGTTCGCTTAAGGAGCTTAACGAGTTTCTAACAAAAGAGTATGTTAAAGCTAAAGTCTTAGAGGAAACTTTCCAACTCATAGACGAGGTTAATAGGTTAAGGGAGCGGGCGGCAAACTTAAAAGAGGAGAGAAAAAGGGCTGAAGCTGAGCGTAGAAAGGTTGAAGAAGGGTTGGCTGACGTTCAGCGTAGGATTGTTGAACTTGAGAAAAGCGGCGGCTTAAGCCACCTAGCAGAGCTGGAAGAGACAATAAGCGGTTTAAGAAGGGATGTTGAGTATTGCCTTCGGCATCTTCAAAAACCTCTTATAAAGCTTCAGTCTCTAGCGTCCCGCGGTGAGGGAAGCGGACTAACACCAGAAGAATTGAAAAAGCTTAATCAGTATTTGGCAGATCCCTTTGAGGCTTTGGCAACGGAAAATGAGGGATATCCGCTTTTGAGGCAAATTCTGCAAAAAACCATGAAGCTTATGGCGAACGGCAAGCTTAAACTTAAGCCGGATAAAGAGCGTAAGGCACGGCAAGCCATAGAAAAAATTCTCGGCAGGAATTCTCTTGCAAGCCTATACCAAAAATGTGTGGATGCTGACCAGCTTAAAGCTGAACTTTCTGCATCTTCAACGTTAATTGAAGCCAAAAGCGAAATGGCAAAACTAAATGAGCATGTTGATAGGCTTAAGAAACAAGCCGAAAGCCTAGAGGCTGAAATAGAGGCGGCTGAAAAAGACTTAAAGGATGTCACGGCGAAGGTTTTTGAGTGCAAGAGCCGCATGGAAAAGAACATCCTCAATTTCTCCGGAAAACGTGTTGAAATAGCCATAGAAGTTTGAGGCAAGAGTTTTGCAAGAGTTAAACCTCAAGCAAGTAGTCAAGGAAGCTTTTGAAGCCTCATGTGAAGATTTTCGGCGCGTCGTCCAAGAAGCAAGAGAAATAATTTGCAGAGAGAACGGGAGAATTGGGAACTTTGAGGTTTTGGGGAGGCTTATTAGGCTTTCACCTGTTGGCATGGCATTAGTTGTTGGGGATTTGCACGGCGACCTAGAAAGCCTAATAGAAATCTTGAAGGGCAGCGGCATCCTAAATAAGCTAAGCCAAGACCCCAATGCAACAATGATTTTTCTCGGAGATTATGGGGATAGGGGTCCCTTATCCGCTGAAATCTACTATACAATTTTGAGGCTTAAGCTGTATTTTCCAAAACAGATAATCCTAATGAGGGGAAACCACGAGGGACCAGAAGACCTTTTAGCTTCGCCTCATGATTTGCCATGGCAGTTCCAAGCGAAATTTGGCAAGACATGGGAAACAGCCTACAAAGAAATCTTCAAACTTTTCAAGTGCTTATATAACGCTGTGATTGTTGAGGAACGCTATCTAATGGTGCACGGCGGCGTGCCGCCACAAGCAAAAACACTGGCGGATTTAGCCTACGCCCATGAAAGACACCCTAAAGAAAGCTTATTGGAGGACTTGCTTTGGAGCGACCCCACAGACGCTGTAGGCGAAACATGCGCCTCTTACCGCGGCGCTGGAAAACTTTTCGGACAAAAAGTAACCAATGATGTTCTAGAAAATTTTGGCGTTAGGGTTTTGATAAGGGGACACGAACCATGCGATGAAGGATACAAAATAAACCACCATGGAAAAGTTTTAACACTTTTCTCAAGAAAAGGACCGCCATACTATAACCAACATGGTGCATACCTGAAACTGGAGCTTTCTCAAAAGCCACAAAACGCGGAAGAACTGATGAAAAACATCCACAAATTCTGAACCTCGTTTGTAATGTGGGAAACTTTAAGAACTTAGTTAAGAAGGATCTCATGAAAGTTGTTAGAGCGGATAAAATTGAGAATTGGCATAGTCACCCGAAACCCCGATGCTTATAGTTCAGCTCAGCTTCGCGAGGCACTGTCTAGACGTGGAATTCCCTATGCTTGCTTTAGCTTTCCCTGGCTTGTTGCACGTGTGGGGTTTAAGCCCTATTTAAACGTACTCGGCATCGATGTCTTAAAGGATTTAAACGCTTTGATAATCCGTCCGATTGGACGCGGTTCACTCGAAGAAATTGTTTTCCGCATGGATGTTCTTTACCGGCTTGAGCGTTTGGGCTTTTATGTTGTTAACCCGCCAGAGGCTATTGAACACTGCGTTGACAAGTATGATTTACTGGCGATACTGGAGGATGCTGGCATACCAGTGCCGCGAACCGCTGTTACGGAGGACGCTGATGAAGCTTTGAAGGCTTTTCATGAGCTTGGCGGAGACGTTGTTCTCAAGCCCATTTTCGGCTCCAGGGGCATAGGCTCAACCCATTTGACAGATCCGGAGGTGGCGTACACCGCCTTTAAAGCTGTAATGTTCTATCATGGCGTAATTTACATCCAAGAGTTTGTGCCTCATGGATGTTCCGACATCAGAGCCTTTATTATAGGCGACCGGGTGGTTGCAGCCATGCGGCGGGTTGCCACAAGCTGGAAAACCAACTACAGTCAAGGAGCCCGGCCAGAACCAATAAAGTTAGACGCTCAACTGGAAGATTTAGCCATAAAATCCGCCCAGCTAATAAAGTGCAAAATTGCCGGCGTGGACATCCTGGAAAGCCCAAGAGGTCCCTTAATAGTTGAGGTTAACAGCCAACCCGGATGGAGAGGCCTACAATCCGTCACTCGGGTCAACATTGCAGATGAAATAGTCAATTTTGTGCTTTTGGAACTGAAAAAATAGAGGGGGGTATCCAATTTAGCAAAGGTGGAGATAGTTAAAATAGACACGGCAGCCAAAACACTTCAGAAAATCGAGGATTATGTGGCTGAAGAAAGGCCCATCCATATATTCCTAAACAAAAGGCACTACGCCACAGTAATGTGCACCCCAAAAGACCTTAAAGAAATGGTTTTTGGGCATCTCCTCACCGGAGGCATGGTTAAGGCAGTTGAAGAAGTCGAAAAAATAACTGTCAAAAAGGACTTTTGCCACGTAAACCTAAAAACAAGCATAAACCTAGAAACTCGCCTAAAACTAGTTGGACAGCTATCCCGCGTAATTCCATCGGCGTGTGGAGGACCCTATAGGCCTCAAACCCTAAAAACCCTAAAGAAAATCAACTCAAAAACAGCTGTTAGAGCCGAAACCATCCAGAACTGCGTAAACAACCTAAACTGCATGGCGGAAAACTTCAGAAAAACAGGCGGAGTGCATGCCGCTGCAGTTTACAAGACGGATGGAACGCTTCTGGCTTTTGCAGAGGATGTTGGACGCCACAACGCCGTAGATAAAGCCATAGGAAAATGCGCCCTACAGAAAGCAGATTTCAACGAATGTTTCCTAACCCTGAGTGGAAGGCTAACAGCCGACATAGTCTTGAAAGCCGCAAGAGTTGGCATACCAATAGTTGCCTCAATAGCCGCGGCACTAGATTCCGGCATCGAAGTTGCTAAGAAGGCAAACCTAACGCTGATAGGCTTTGTTCGTGGAAGGCGGATGAATGTCTATAATGCTCCTGAAAGAGTGCTACTTTCCTAAAAGCCTAGCACATTTAACGCAAATTCCGTGGTGGAAGTAGCAGTTTCTGCAAACGCGCCTTCCACACCTTCGGCAAGTGTAATTTGCAATCCTTCCTTTACAGACGCTGCAAGAGTTCATGAAGATTTAGACGCCCTTGCCTTAAACTTATCTATAACCAGCTGTGCAACTTTGACGCCGCTGAGAAGCATGCCGCCAAATATTGGACCCATACGTGGCGCTTGGTCTATGGCGGCCACAGCCATTCCAGCGGCAAAAAGCCCCGGGCAAACTTCTCTAGTATTTTTGACTGTGAGCTCTTCGGCGCGGGATGACCACATAGACTTTTCGCCTTGAATAGCTATTCCCAGCTCCGGAATTTTTCTAGAGGCTACCGCGAGAACCTCCGCATCGTGGCCGGTGCAGTCAATAACAGCCTTAGCCTTAACAGCCAACGGGTCAACATGGATGCCAGCCATGATGACGGACGTCCACTGGACAACAACGCCAACAACTCTCGTTGGCGAATCGCGATATATTAAGTCGTCAACGGTTACGCCCAAGATTATTTTTGCTCCGGCGTCGATGGCTCCACAAGCCAGCTTAGCCATCATATCAGCCGTATCCACAATGTAAAGCCCCTTCTCTAAGGGTTCAAGCTTGCAGCCCACATCCCTAAGAATCTTGTCCGCTGGTGTTTGCACAACAATTTTGTGGAGTTGCATGCCTCCACCGCCTATTCCGCCGCCAAAAGAGAGTTTCCTCTCAAAAACAACCGTTTTCAGCCCAGCCTTTGCTAAGTGTCTGGCTGCGGTTAAGCCGGAGGGGCCTGCTCCGACGACGACAACGTCTGTTTCAGCTATGTTTATCCAATCTTCCATGGCTTTCTGAATTATCGCCCTTGTTATGACTTCCTCCTCAACTTCTCTTATCTTTTCAGCCATTGACCGTTCCACCAGCCTTTAGGAAGGGCTTTATACAGCTTAAAACCATTTCTTCTTTAGGTAGCCGAATATGCGATGCCAAGTCTGCGGAAAAATTATAACTGGAAAACCAGTCGTGCGCAAAACATGTTGTGTTAATAAACTTTATGTTTTCTGCTCTGAAGAGTGCTTGCGGAAATGGGCTAGAAACTGGCTTAAACGCCAAATATAACCTACACATCATCCTTCTTCTCTCCAGCAATTTCTACGAGTAGCTTCGCCAATGACGCCGCATCCCTTCCAAAAATAACTATCATAGGCTCCTTTCCAACATCGCCTCTATGATAAATGACATCCGGCACTTTTCCAACGTTTTTTATCGCTTCCCTCACACCCCAAGGTATGGTCATGCCCTCAACTCTTTTGATTTCTTCAGGCTCCTTTGCACGGTCGTAGAAAGATATGATTAAACCTCGCTTCTCCAAGATTTTGAGGGTTTCCTCTGAAAACCTCAAATTTATCGCCGCCCTCCTATCCTCATCATGCCTGACAACTTCAACCAGATACTTGGCTAGGTGGCGGGAACACCCAAATCTCAGGTTTCCAGCAGCTCTAACACCGCTCAATGTTCTAACAATCCTCCCGTCTATGGCGGCAACGTCGTCGACGCTTTCGGCATACATGGCAGCCATGGCAACATTCATGCCAACCTCTGGCACGAACTCTGCAACTTCTGGATGCTTTTCCAAAAGGTTTTTGGCTTCTTCCAAATTGAGCAAAACCTGATACTTGGAGGCTTCGCGATAGAGATAAGCCATGGGATTAACTGGGCCGTAGCCCTTCCCAATTTTTAAGCCGAACTTTATGCTTAAAGTCACAAAATTCTTGGCATTTTCAACAGCTTCCGGAGTATCTAATTTTTTGGCGAGCTCAGCTGCTATAGCCGCTGAAAAGCTGCATCCAGTTCCATGTGTAGTCTTTGCGTCTAGCCTTAAAGATGTGAACCTCCAAAACCTTCCCTTATAATAGAGGATGTCCGTTACCTCTACGCCTTCCATATGCCCACCCTTAACCACAACAGCCTCTGGTCCCATCTTTGAGATTTTCTCGGCGGCAGCCTCAGCCTCCCCTAGGCTTTTTATTTTTATGCCTGAAAGCCTCTCAGCCTCGAACTTATTAGGAGTAACAACGGTTGCCAAAGGAAGCAGATGCTCTTTCAGCGCGTTGACGGCTTTAGGCTTTAGAAGGGGTGCACCAGACTTCGCCACCATCACCGGGTCGACAACCAGTGGAAAATTGTACCGGGAAACTTCCGAAGCCACAGCCCTTATGATTTTCTCTGTATGGAGCATGCCTGTTTTTCCAGCGTCAATGCCGAAGTCTTCGGCAACAGCCCTTATCTGCTCGCTGACGATTTCCGGCTTCAAGTCTTGGACAGCCCTAACCGAATAAGTGTTCTGGGCTGTGACGGATGTGATGGCAGTTGTTCCATGAACACCCAAAGCCGCAAAAGTTTTCAGATCCGCTTGGATTCCAGCGCCGCCTCCGGAGTCGCTTCCAGCGATTGTTATTGCCACTGGAATTCGGCTTTTCATAGGCATTGCCCCTCCGCCTTTAAAGCTTCTCTTAAAATTTTTATGGCACAGTATTCTGAGCACATGGAGCATGTTTCCGGGCTTTTAGGCCTTATCCTTCCATGAACCCTTTTTGCTTTTCCCGGATCTATGGCATTTACAAACTGCTCTTTCCAGTTAAGGTTTGCCCTGGCCCTCGCCATGGCTAAATCTCGTGCCGCGGCTTTTGCTCCAAGCTTTGCAATGTCCGCGGCGTGAGCTGCAATTTTTGTGGCCATTACACCTTCTTTAACGTCATCTAGGCTTGGCAAGCCTAGGTGTTCCGCTGGCGTCAAGTAGCATAGAAAGTCGGCGCCAGCAAGACCGGCCAACGCTCCACCTATTGCTCCAACAATATGGTCGTATCCAGGCGCTATCTCGGTGACAACTGGACCAAGCACATAGAAAGGAGCACCCTTACAAATGGATTTTTCAAGCTGGACGTTTGCAGCTACATCGTTTAGTGGCAGGTGGCCGGGTCCCTCAACCATAACTTGCACGTTGGCCGCTCTAGCCCTATCAACAAGTTCTCCAATAGTGAGCAGTTCTTGGATTTGAGCCCAGTCTGTGGAGTCGAATATGCATCCCGGTCTTAAACCGTCCCCTAGGCTTAAGGCGAAATCGTATTTTTTGGCTATTTCCAGAAGATAGTCGTAGTTGGCGTACAATGGGTTTTCCTTGTTCTGGTGAAGCATCCATGCGGCTAGGAATGTTCCGCCACGGCTTACAACTCCTATAAGCCTAGGATGTTTCGCCAGTTTTTTGACAATCTGCTGCGTTACACCACAGTGCACTGTCATGAAGTCAACGCCGTCCTTGGCGTGTCTCTCTACGGCATTGAATATGTCGTCTTCAGTCATGTGGATTATTGCGCCCTTCTTTTTTGCGGCTTCTATGGCTGCTTGATAAATTGGCACTGTTCCGATTGGCACATTCACAGCCCTAATTATGGCTTTTCTTATTTCATCCAAGTTGCCAGCAGTGCTTAAATCCATGATAGTATCAGCACCATATTTGACGGCAACTTTAGCCTTCTTAATCTCCAACTTTGGGTCGCATAGGTCTAGACTTGTGCCGACGTTGGCGTTAACCTTCGTTCGCAAACCTTTGCCAATTCCAATCGGATGAACTTTTTCCCTCTGGATGTTGCGGGTTATAATAACAGTGCCTTGGGCTATGCGTTGACAGATGGCTTGGGGGGATTCGCCTTCATCCTTAGCGACTATTCGCATCTCCTCTGTTATCTGCCCCCTTTTAGCTGCCTCAATCTGTGTTGCCAATTAAAAACCCCCAAAAACCGGAATAGACTATTATTATCTGTTTAGAGAAATCTGAAAGCACTTCTGTTCAACTCCGTTTCCCTCCGCCGGCATTACCCGGATCAGGTTCTAAGGGTCGACGGCGCTCAGCCGTCCTCTCAGCCGGGTCACCGCCCAGCTCCCCTAAACCTTGAGCGGAGTAATTGTTATGTACTTGTATATTTATCTTTCCTAAAGTCGAAGTTTGTTAGGATGTCTGGCATGAAGCCTTTGCCCAAAGAGTTTAACGTATTGGCTGTTGAGCGGAAGTGGCAGAAGCTTTGGGAAGATTGGGGCATATACCGTTTCGACTGGAAGGATTATAAACGTCCAGTTTTTAGCATCGACACCCCTCCGCCCTATCCATCTGGCGAGTTCCACATGGGGAACGTCCTAAACTGGACCTATTTCGACATCGTCGCAAGATACAAACGCATGAAAGGCTACAATGTTTATTTTCCGCAGGGATGGGACTGTCATGGTTTGGGTATAGAGGTGCAAGTTGAAAAAGAGCATAACATTCGCAAGCGGGACTTGCCACCGGACAAGTTTCGCAGTTTGTGCATGCAACTGGTTGAAAAGTACATCGCCATGATGAAGGAGGGCATAATAAGGCTTGGATGCAGTGTTGACTGGACAACGGAATATCGAACCATGGACCCGGAATACTGGCGGAAAACCCAGCTAAGCTTCATAATGCTATATCGTAAAGGCTACATTTATCAGGGCACCCATCCCGTCAACTGGTGTCCAAGATGTGAAACAGCCATTGCAGACGCTGAAGTGGATTATGAAGAGCGGGAGGGCAAACTCCATTACATAAGGTTTCCATTGGCGAATGGTGACAGCTACCTCCTCATAGCCACAACCCGACCGGAATTCATACCTGCATGCGTGGCTGTTGCCGTAAACCCAACAGACACCCGCTACATAAAATACATTGGAAAACGCATAACAGTCCCAATAGTTAACCGCACTGTGGAAATAATTCCAGACGAGAATGTTGAACCGTCTTTTGGCACAGGCGTTGTCATGATATGCACCTACGGCGACAAGGAAGACGTCCGCACAGTCAAACGGCACAACCTGCCAATAATCATAATTTTAACGGAAAATGGGTTGATAAACGAGAACGGAGGAAAATATAAGGGCTTAACAGTGGAGAAAGCAAAAGAAATCATAGTCAAAGACTTGGAGGCTGTTGGGCTTCTAGAAAAAGTTGAACCAATACGGCAGGAGATAGGCGTATGCGACAGGTGTAAGACACCCATAGAAATTTTGGAACGCAAGCAGTGGTTCATGAAAACCAGAATCCTAACAGACCGCGTCGAAAAAGAGGCCAACGAAGTTGTTTGGTACCCAGACTATATGAAAACCCGCCTAATAGACTGGGCGCGTTCACTGGACTGGGACTGGGTGATAAGCCGCCAACGCATATTCGCCACGCCCATCCCCGTATGGTACTGCAAAAAATGCGGGGAAACAATCCTAGCAGAAGAAAGCTGGGTTCCCATAGACCCAAAACTGGAAAAACCCCGAATAAACGCTTGTCCAAAATGCGGATGCAGCGAGTTCGTTCCAGAACGGGATGTGCTGGACACATGGATGGACTCGTCTATTTCATGTGCAGTGCATGCCGGCTGGCCAGATCGTAAGGACTGGCGTAGGCTTTTTCCGGCTGATTTGCATCCTTCAGGCGTGGACATCATCCGCACATGGGCATACTACCTCATGGTTCGCCACCTAGCCCTATTTAATGAAAAGCCTTACAAAAGCTGCCTCATCAACGGCATGGTGTTGGGCGCTGATGGCAGAAAAATGAGCAAATCCTTAAAAAACTATGTGGCAACCCCAGAAGTCCTCGACAAGTATGGCGCTGACGCCGCAAGACAATGGGCTGCCGGAGGCGGAGCCACAGGCTCAGACATTCCGTTCCGATGGCCAGATGTAGAGTATGGTAGACGTTTCCTAACAAAGCTTTGGAATGCCGCCCGCTTCGTTAGCAGCCAACTCACAGATTATAAGCCAGGCAACGGCGACTATGAGCTTCAATTGTTAGACAAATGGATCTTAAGCAAGGCTGAAAGGCTAACAAAGCGGGTTACAGAGGCTCTGGAAAAATGCCAGTTCAACACAGCCACTGAAGAAGCCCGCAACTTCACCTGGCATGTTTTCTGCGATCAATACATCGAGGCTGTCAAAGACCGCTTATACAAGCCAGAACTGTATGGTGAAGCCAAAAGAAGGGCTGCTCAACACACGCTTTACACGGTTTTATACCGCATACTACAACTGCTAGCGCCAATAACACCCCACATAACAGAGGAAATCTACCAGCACATTTACGCTGAATACATTGGTGAGAAAAGCATACACAAAACACAATGGCCACAAGTGGATGCAGGCAAAATTGACGAGAAAGCCGAGAAGGAGGGAGAACTACTCATCGCTTTAATAACTGAAATTAGAAGGGACAAGGCTGAGAAACGAAAGCCTCTAAACACAGCCGTAAAACTTGTGAAGGTTTATGGTGGAAACAGCGAGTTCGCTGAAACCTTAGCCAAAAACAAAGAAGACCTTGTTGGGACATGTAAAATCCAGCGGTTGGAAATTCTTCCAGAAAAGGGTGATGGTAGGCAAGTTCCCCAATACCCTGAAGTAAGCTTCAAGGCTGACTACGACTAAACGTTTCTAAATTTCACCTTTCTAACCTCCTCTACAAACATGTCTATCTCCTCTTCCGTGTTGTAGAAGTGAGGCGAAACCCGTATTCAGTTGGCTCCTGTAGAAACCACTATGTTATTGCGCTTTAAATATTTCAACCTCTTGGCTTCTTCACTTTAAAATTGACTATACCAGAGCGGTATTCGGGTTCCTCCGGAGTTTGAACCTCCAAAATCTAAAGCTTCGACAGTCCCTATCAAACAGTCTGTAAGCCTAGCACCTGCTACAATGTTTTCAATTCCAAAGCCTAAGAGCATTTTAACGGCTTCAGCCGCGCCTACAGAGCCAATAGCTTGGCGTGCCCACTTCAAAGCGGCTTGCAGTTTCCGAGAGCCTCAAATTGCAAATGTCCCAAAAATCTTCAGTTCAAAAATTTCATGTTTAACGCTTGCCCATCCAATGTAAGGTTCCGAACCAAAAAAGGTGGCGGGCCCGGTGGGATTTGAACCCACGTTCTCCGGCTCCGAAGGCCGGCGCCTTGATCCGTTCTTGGCCACGGGCCCTATCTTTGTGAAGATATGCTTTTGAAGGGTTAAAAGGGTTCTGAAAACCTTAAAAATGTTGATTGTTTATTAACTGTTTAGTGTTGTGATGGTGGGCCGGTAGCTCAGCTTGGTTGGAGCGTTCGGCTGATAACCGAAAGGTCGCCGGTTCAAATCCGGCCCGGCCCACTTAAATTTTTAAACAAATCCTTAATAGAACATGCTTCCTCCTCTAATAGATGAAGTATGAGGGCTAAGTACGCTCATCTACTCTTGGACGCGGATGTCAAGCGCTGGTTTGAAAATTTGGCCGCTAAATCCATTGTCACCGCGACTGTATACCTTAGGACTTTGGGTTTTTACTGTGAGCTAATCAGGACTGGTCCTAAGGCTATTCTCAAAGTCGCCGTGACCAATGCTGCTATCTAGTTTAAGAAGGTTCTTAACAGCTGGCTCTCTTATAATGGAGTTGATGTTAAGCTTAAGGTTGACATTAGAGGAGAGTCTGACACGCCTAGAATAGCCAATGAACGCGTGCCAAACAAAAAGGAGCTTGACGGAATCCTGAGAATGGCCACGCCCAGAGGTAGGGTTCAATAGCCCTTATGGCCTTCAGCGGGTTAAGGCTTGAATCCATCAGAAGTTATGATGGAGGCGTTGGCTTGAAGCTTGGAGACTTTGTTGAGGTGAGAATCCACAAGGACGGAATCGAATTCACCAAGGTTCCATCCATGCTCACAATAAGGAAAAGCCTCAGCAAGGCTAGACACCAATAATTTACATTCGTCCCACAGCAAACAATAACATACATTGAAGAGTATTTGGAGGAAAAAGTTGAGTGTGGCGAACAGCTAAGCAAAGATTCTCCGTTACTGGGCTTTGATCCTAGAGGGGTTAAAAAGAACATGTTTTTGAGGACGACTCTTGTGACGAGGGATATTCGCGAAGCCATTTTGAGGGCCGGATTCAAGTGGAGGCCTTATGTGCTCCGGGCTTACTGCGACACAAACATGATTGTAGCAGAGTTTAAGGGCAAGATAAGCCACCCATACTTGCAGTTTATTATGGGGCATAAGGGCGACATAGAAGCCCGCTACAGCACGAATAAAGGCGTGCTACCGCCAGACATGATTGAGGACATGCGCAAAAGCTACCGCGAATGCGAACCATTCCTAAGCACGGCAACACAACCCCGAGAACAGTCAACCATAATAAAAGAAGCAAAAATAGAAGCCCTAAAAAGCATGGCAAAAAGCCTATTGGGAATAGACTTGCTAGACGTCAAGGTTGCAAAGGAAAGGCAAATTGGAAGAGAACTAAACAAGGATGAGGAACTAGAGCTCTAGAGAAAGAACTCAAAAAGCTTAGAGAGGGAAAACACAACCCTCAAAGAATAGTGCACGAGAAAGCGCTTGAAAAATATTTGACTGAAGGATGGCAATTCTTAAGCGCACTACCCTCACGCAAAATCTTAATTAAAAAAATCATTAAGAAACAATACTTAACCGACGGTTATCTTCTATTATCTGCAACTAACAGAACGTAATTAATATTTTGCGTGTTATTTTTGTCACAATTGTTTGTTAAAGCTGCGCGAATGCATGAGAAAGTTCTAATTTGCCAACGGTGAAAAATTTCTTTTTACCAATATGTTGTTTGGAGGATTGTTGTTATTTTGCCCCAATCAGGCACTAGCCCAAAGCCTTTAAAGTAGTAACTATTTTTCCTGGTCTTAAGAATTTTGAATCCGCCTCCCCATAGGGATATCATGGCCTGGAGGTTTCTTCTTACGCCTCTGTGGGCTCTTCCAAATCCCCTTTTCATAAGTTCGTCTGCCATTTTGTTTAAGTATTCGTTTTGGGTTTTGTGTTGGATGTTGTTGTTTATCATGTTTATTTGGATATCCCATATGTATTTCAGTAGGAGTAGGTGTTTTCCGTTGGTTAGATATGCTTTTGCTAGGGCGTTTCTGAATTCTTCTGAGTCCCATCCATACGTGTCTCCGATGGAGAGGATTCTTGTTCCAGTCAGGGTTAATTTTCCGTCTAGGCTCCATAATCCGCAGTGGAGGAAGGGCAAGCGGTAATTTAGAAACCATGAGGAGAACTTTAAGCGGCCTCCTAATCTTCTAGGGGTCCCATCATTCGTATAAGTCTGACCTTGCTGCATTAGAGCGAATACATCCTTGAACACTTTTTCTTTTATGTCTCCTGGCTCGTTTCTTAGTTCATATGAGCGTTTTAGCATGAGGTAAAATTCGTGTATTGATTCATCCATCCAGAACGCCCAGAAAACTTTTCCTATGGCCGCCCTTCTTTCTAATGGACCTACTGGCTGGGAAGGGTATGGAACGAGAACTTCTAATCGTTTGATGTCGGTGGGTTCATAAGCTATTACGCCTATTTTCAGCGGTAGGCTACGTACAATGCTAGTGATGTAATCGGCTATGTTGAAATTTTCAGCTGTTTTGGGAAGGATTAAGGTTGAATGGGAGAAATGTGTTAGATAAGCCACGGCTTGTCCTATCCCTAGTAGATATTCTCGCCTAACTTGTTCAGGAGGTTTAAATTCAAAACTGTAGGTCATCCCTTTTCTGTCATCAAATACGAAATCTGGTTCTGGCCACTCTGAGGATGATGTGATGACTATTGTTGGTTTGTACAATGTTTTCCAAGGATCAACACCTTTTAAGACTAAGTCTCTGATTGTGCGAGCAACTTCGAACGCCATTTCATCATGCGAAAGAGCGCTTACCAGCTCTTCACCAGTTAAAGTATATTGGATGCTCAAGTTTCATCCCTCTTCTTTTCTGAAAATTAGACAATATTGATGTGCTCTGTTTCCTATCCATACGTTGTAGATGCCTAGTGGAAGTAGTGGTTTGTCGTCTTGCAGCCAGATCTTCTCATCCTTTGGAACCCACGCGTATGGTTCTCCGCTTAAAATTTTTAGAGTATCAAAGGCTAGGGGGTATAACCTTTCATTGTAGAATACGTTGTTTGTTATGACTGTTAAGTAGCCGCCGTTTTTGGTTACTTTATAAACTTCATTGAATATTTGTTTCAGAGCTTTCAGGAATTCATCATAGTCATCGATGTTTCCTATGTCTTTTGGATCTTCACTGTATTTTGTTTCAAAACCTTTTTCCTTTCTTTCTCTTTGTCTAAGGTAATCCCTTTTAAGCTGGTTCCAGTATGGCGGACTCGTGATGCAGTAGTCTACTGGCGGAAAATTGTTCTCTTTCCATATTTCACTTAATCTTCTAGAGTCTCCATGTATAACCTTAATTAGCAGTTTTTCTGGAGTTAATCCCATCGAATTTAGCAAATATTCTGAGCCTTTTCTTTGGCTTAATAGGTTTTTGACTCTCATTTCAGCAATATCAGCCCACTTTTTCACGACCTCTACACCTATACCGGATCTTTCACATTCAATGCAAGCGATAAGTGTACTACCAGTACCTAAGAAAGGATCCAGAACAAGCTGTCCTCTTTTTGTGAAAAACTCGATAAACTCCTTTGCGAGTGATTCAGGAAAAGCTGCTGGATGTAAAAGTTTAGCATTTTCTCTAGGTGCTGGGCGATGGATAAACCATGTTTTGGTGAATTTAATCCATTCTCTGCCGCTTAACTCGTTAAGCTTGTTGAAAATTTTTCTCTTGTTCTGGACTGCTTCCATCACTTTCTCCAGTGTCCTATTATCAGAATCCATAATTAAGCGTTGCTTTATATGTCCTATATAGTGAAGCCATGTTATTTCTCTGGTTTTACGGATTAAAAACAATCTTAGTGATCGACCTGAATATTGTGTTAACGATGATTAACAGAATTGGTCAACGAAAGATTTAGAGAACTCTTTTGAATCGAGACTTTCTGGCAACCTACTAAATATCAACGAGTTTTCCATTTTTCATTAGAGTTGCACCGTCAATTTCTATGTTTGGCATGAGAAGCATAAGAGCTCAGCCTTCAACCGCTAAATTTGCGGTTTATGAGAGAGCGTATAAAAGGGCAGCGGCGAATCAACTCTTTCGAACAGTGGAGAGAGATAGTTAAAGTGAAATTATGGCGCATAAAGTGCGTTAATCTTAAATCTGATACGCATTAAACTTTAGTGTGGGCTTTGTTGACTGAAAAGGTTGAGGAAGAAAGGCTTCCGGTTTCCGAGAAAGTTAAGGTTTTGCGTTTTCAAACTTTGTTTAAGGGTGGGCGTTGGTGGGCTGCAGCAGGACTGTTTGAGGCTTTCGGCAGAAAGCACATAGCTCTTTATTTGTGGCATAGGCGTGGCGATGCTTGGAAGAGGAGGCAGAAATTCGTTTTCAGGTCGAAAGATGAGTGGGAGAAAGCCAAAAAGGCCATTGAAAGTCTTGCAGCGGAGCTTTAAGGGTATGCTGGCTGAGAAACGCTACGTCTGGCACAACCTCTTAAAGGAAAAGGCGGTAGAGGATAGGCTCTACCAGAACAGGATTCTGGAAAAAGCTCGCCAATGTAACACGCTGGTTGTTTTGCCAACAGCCCTCGGAAAAACAGTAATAGCACTATTGTTGGCAATCGAAAAGGCTGAGGAGGGTAAAATATTCTTTTTGGCGCCTACAAGGCCGCTTGTCCAGCAGCACCACCAAACCTTTCTAGATAAAACATGGTTTGACGAAGCTGAGCTTGCCCTTGTTACTGGGCGGTATCCTCCAAACCATAGATCAGCCCTATACAGTAAGGCCAAGGTTGTTTTTGCAACCCCACAATGTGTCTGGAACGATTTAAAAAGCGGGCTTTTAAGGCTTGACAACGTTTCGCTTATGGTTTTTGATGAGGCTCATAGGGCTAGGGGAAACTACGCCTATGTTGGCATAGCCACATACTATTTTAGGCAGTGCCGCAAACCCCTGGTTTTGGGTTTGACAGCCTCCCCGGGCGGAAGCGAGGAGAAAATAGCTGAGGTCTGCAGGAATTTGGGCATAACAGCCATAGAACACAGAACAGATGAGGATAAGGACGTTAAGCCCTACATTCAGCCCATAGAAGTTGAATGGAGACGCGTAAAGCCTCCAGAGGAGTATTTGGCTGTTCGGGATAGGCTTAGGCAGATGCTTGTTGAGCGGGTTAAGGGGCTGCAAGCTTTAGGCGTTTTAACCGGTAAGGAGCCAGCCTTCATTACTAGACGAGACTTGGTTGAGCTTAATGATGAGCTTCAGCGTAGGCTTGGAGGGGGCCAAGGCGGATGCCTATACCAGCTTAAGGTTCAAGCCACAGCAGCCCTAAGCATAGCCCACATGATAGAACTCATAGAATCGCAGGGCCCTGAAACCTTAGAAGCCTTTATAGAGAAAAGCCTAAAACGCATGGCCATGGAGGGAAGCAGAGGCCACAAGTCCATACTAAACGACCCACTCTTCATAGAAGCAAGAAAATCCCTTAGAAACTGTATGGCAAAAGAAAACCCGAAAGTAATAGAGCTTGTTAAAGTTTTGGAGGCCCAGCTTAAAGCCAAGCCAGACTCTAGGCTTATCGTTTTTACACAGTATCGTGACACGGTGAACGCCCTAATCAAAGCCATAAACAAAAATTCCAGGCTTAGGGTTGAACGTTTTGTCGGTCAGGGTGAACGTGAAGGCGATCCCGGAATGAGCCAAGAACAACAGAGAGAAGTTCTTGAAAGGCTTAGGAATGGAGAAACAGACGTATTGGTGGCCACAAGTATTGCTGAGGAAGGCTTGGACATACCGGAGGTGGACCACGTGGTCTTTTATGAGCCTGTTCCAAGCGAGATACGTTATATACAACGCCGTGGCAGAACAGGAAGACGAGTAGCGGGAAAAGTCACAATTCTCATAGCTGAAGACACGGTTGACGAGGCCTTCTACTGGTCAAGCATTTCAAGAGCCAGGAAAATGAAGCGAATAATAAGCCAGCTTAATAGAAAACTGCCAGAACTGATAAAAGAGAAAGCCACGCCCACTATAACCCTAATGGACTTCCAACCACAAGCAGCTCAAGCTGCAACAATAAACGCTCAAACGTTTACAACAGAAGCTAACCCGCCGAGAAAAGAGTTATGGAAACCCCAAATAATGCAGACTAAGGGCTTAAGCCAAGCCTTGAAATGGCTATTGGAAAACCTACCAAACCAAACAATCTCAATAGAAGAAGTTGTCAGGCGCGCTTACGAAGAGGAAGGCCTTGAAAGGGCGGCTGTCGAAACAGCCATATGGCGCCTAACACAACAAGGCCAAATATACCAGCCACAACCAGGGAAAATAAGGAAACTTTAAAGGACTCGCTTAAATATTTAGTTGCAATGGCCGGCCCATTTTTCAACTTTTAAGCATCAATTTTTTATACTGCTTATAGAAAACTGTTATTTATATGATATCTGTTTGGGAGGTAGTTATAACCGTCTTGCTTTTTGTCTGGGTTATTTTTGTAGCTGAGGTTTTGACTAGGAAGCTTTACGGCTTTTTAACTGGGCTGGGTTTGGAACACCATGTTGCTGTTTATTACAACAGGAAGATTATTCACATCTTGACTGGTGGGATGGTGGCTTTTCTTGTGCCCTTCATTTTTAAGACACCCATTTTTCCATTTGCCATGGCTATGCTTCTAGCTGTTTTCCTATACGTACCCCATAGGCGTGGGAAGCTTATGTACTGGTTCCAAACGGAAGAGAACGCTTATGAGGTTTCTTTCTGCATCATGTGGGGTGTTGTGATAAGCCTTGGCTGGCTCATTTCCAGCGGGGAAAGCTTCTGGTATGGAGTGTTACCAGTGATCTTCATGTCTGTTGGAGACGCCATAACCGGTATCGTGCGGAACATTCTGTATAAAAGAAGAACTAAGTCTTGGTGGGGAAACTTGGCTATGGCTTCCTTCTCTATACCTACAGGTGCTTTTTTGGGTGTAGCTGGAATTATAGCTGGAGCCACAGCCTCTTTTATTGAACATTTTGAGTCAAATCCCATAGATGATAATATCACTGTGCCGCTTTCCTCTTTCCTAATACTTGTATTGGCAAGGGTTTTTGCGCCTTGGCTTCTATCGTTTTAAAGCTTTTTCACCAGGAAATGGCTCCAAAGCTTAAAACCAAGTTTTTCAAAAAGTTTCTTAGCGTTCTCGTTCCAATAGTTGACTAGGAGGCCGACCTTTTCAATCCCTATCGACTTTAAATAGGCTATTGCATTTTCGATAAGGGCAGTTGCTACACCTCTATTTCTGTATTCCTTAGCAACATAAAGGTCCCATATGTAAGCGGTTTTCCACGTGATATCCATCACTACACCTTCATAATTATGCAACTTTTTAACAGCAACACAATAGCCGACGATTTTGCCGTTTGTGTATGCAATTTTAACAAGGTTTTGATCATGGCGGATTATCCCTAGAACAGCCTTAACCCACTCATCTAAATACTCTTCTGGAGGCTCCCAGCCTAACTCTGTTTCGCAAAGTTTCTTCAAAGTTTTGAGTTCTTGTATCTGTTGTTCGGCTAAATTGCAGATTTTTACTTTGAACATGACGTAAGGACATGCTACTGTTTCGAGATTATATGAATGTTGTCTACGAGTATAGGCGGTGTATAAGCGCGGATCTCTGTTGGGCGGGTTTCGCATCCAATTTCGATTATGTCTTTTAACGCTTGGAAGGCGTTGCCGGAAATCATAGTTTCTCCCAGAGCATGTTTTATTTGCCCTTTCTCTATATAGCTTGCTTGTTTGGCTATTCCTGAGAATTCTCCGCTGTCTGGTCGAACGTTTCCGCTGAAGCGGCGAACAATTATTCCTTTATCAACTTCTGCTATGAGCTCCTCAAGCTTCTTTTTTCCAGCTTTAACCACGAAGTTTGAGGTTGCCACTGTTGGGAGCATGTTGTAGCTTTCTCTATAGGCGTTTCCAGTTGATTTTTTCCCTTCCTTATTTGCCGTGTAGGAGTTGTATATGAAGCCTTCAAGTTTGCCGTTTATTATTATTGGTGTTTTTTGTCTTGGTGCACCTTCAAAATCGAAGTTTAGGGAGCCTATTCCTTTAGGCATTAAGCCATCATCAACAACTGTAAGCTCCGGGGATGCAACTTTTTCGCCGACTTTTCCAGCCCATAAGCTTCTTCCCCTCTGCACGTTGTCGGCGTTCACGCTGCTGATAACTGGATAAAACAATATGGAGGAGGCTGGGTCTGAGTCCAGAATGACTTTTCCGGTGAAGGATTCTATTGCCTTTGGATGAAGTGAGGATAAGGCTTTCTCAGCGGAAGTTTTCCCAATTTTTTCCGGTGAAAACTCCCTAAGCATTGTTGAGACGTCATATTCGTATGCCATACTTGATGTTTCGCCGCGTTCCTTTGCCACGCAGACTAAATATCCCTCTATGCGGGTTGTTTTTTCTTGAGCTTCAACCCCATGAGAGTTTGCAATTGCTATCTCGTTTAGGATTGCCGAGAACTTTCCATCGTCAATGTCCACACGTTTGTCATATCCTTTCGCTGCGTCATATGCGTCAATGACGAGGTTTAACATTTCGTCTCCGCTTATGCTGGCAATTTCCGGATCGAATATACCTTCCGGAGTTTTTGGAAACTCATCTTTGGCTGGAAGCGAAACCCATTCTGGGTTTGGCACAGAAACTTTTGCTAGGCTTATGGCAGCCTTGCAGGTGTTCTTTATGCTTTCTCTTGAGAGTTTTGATGCAAAGGCGAAGCCAAGCTTCTTATCTTTTATTACGCGTATGCCTATGCCGCTTTGGGTTTTGAAACGTTCGTTTTGGATTTCAGCCCTTTCAAGGACAACTTCCACTATCTGCAGGTTTTGAACGAAAGCTTCAGCCTCATCCGTTCCAAGCTTCTGGCATGTATTGACGGCTAAGCTTGCAAAATCTAGGAGGCTCACTTTGCACCCCCCATTAGAACCTTTGTTCTTAGGCTTGGACCACCTAGGCCAACATAATTTACCTGTTCCTTTCCACATAAGCCAGTGCGCATTGCAAAATCTTTGCCCACCGCATCCACGTTTTTTAGGACTTCGAAGGCGTTTCCGCTAATTGTAACGCCGCGTAAAGATTCAGCGAATTCGCCCTTCTCTATTTTTACAGCTTCTTGTGTTCCAAACATGAATTCTCCGTTGAAGTCTGCTTGCCCGGCAAGTCCACCCTTTAAGAAGAAGCCCTCTTTTATGTCTTCAGCGAGCTCTTCAAGCGTGTAGTCGCCAGCCTCAATATACGTGTTCCTCATTCTTATAATTGGGTCGTATTCGAAGGTCCATGCACGGGCGTTTCCGGTGGGGCTGACGCCGAAGTGCTGGGCTGTTTCACGGGAATGTAGAAAACTTTTGCAGATGCCCTTCTCAATGATTATGGTTTTTTGTGTTGGAACACCTTCATCATCATATTTCATTGTTCCAAAACCGTTTGGGAATACTCCATCATCAACTAAGGTTACCTTCTCAGAGGCAACCTTCTCTCCTATCTTGTTGGCTAGAAAGCTTCCGCCGAAAACAAGGTCTGCCTCCGCACAGTGTCCAACAGCCTCGTGGGCTAATAACCCAACAATGCGGTTTTCAAGGATTACTTGATGGTATCCGGCTGGCGCCATTTTTGCTGAAACAAGTTTACTTGCCCTCTCAGCAGCTGTTAAACCAGCATTCATTAGCGGCGTTTTTTCCAAAACCTCAAGACCGGATTGTTCACCAATGCTTTCGTAGGCGGAGGCGATGTTTCCCTTTTCTCTGGCTACAACCATGACGCTGCCGAAGCATCGCACAATATGCTGATGGATTTCAGAGCCCTCTGAGCTTAGGAAGGCTAGGTTGTCGTCAACTATGTTGAAGGTTACGGTGTCGGAAACTATGATTTTTGAGAAGCCCCTGACGGCTTTGTCAACGTCTATTACTAGGCTGACGAGTTCCTCTTTATCCGACTTTTCGGGGTCTTTCTTCATAGGAGTTTCATATCTGCCCACCTGCGGTTTAAGGCTTACAAGTTTCACAAAGCGTTTCTTTTTAGGCTTTGAAGACTTGGCAAGGGAAGTAGCACTCCTTAACATTTTATCAATTTTTTCTTTTCCAAGAGTTGTTGAGGAGGCAAAACCCCAACTTCCATCTACTAGAACTCTTGCACATGCACCCTCCACGACTCCACTGTTAAGCGTCTCGATTTTACCATCTTTAACGGAAATGCTGAAGGTTTGCCTACTGTGGTATCGCAGTTCCACATAGCCCTCTGGACGCTTTTGGAGAATTCCCTTCAAAACTTCCACAGTCACCATTTTCACCAACAGCATTGTTATAGGCTTTAGAATAAAAGATTTGGCATTGGAACTTGTTGATTATTCTTTTTGATTATTCTTTGTTTTCTTATGATTCTTGGACTACGGTTAATTCCGCTTTTATGAAAATCTTTTTTATTCCTAGGTAAATAACGAGGCAGCCGAATACTATTGCTCCGGTGAGGAGCGATAACAAGGCGAGTAAGACAAACTGCTTTTTTATGGTTTCCTCCAATGCTTGTAAGGATAAGTATGAGAAGTAGAAGGTTAGGAAGATGCAAACTGCAACAGCTATAACTATTGATGACTCTGCCTTCAATTATAATGCACCATGTCGCCTTTCAAGGTTAAAAGTGGTTGGGCTTCAAAAAGGCTTTATGAATTAAGAATTCAAATAGAAACTAAACAGTTAGTTGGTTTTGGAAGTGGCTGCAAAACTTAAGCCCAGAACAGGTAAGCTTTTGTCTGCGCTAGGAAGCTCAGCCTTTTCAGCGCTTTTGCAAGTTCCTTACTGTTTAGCCTTTCTATTTTTTCTTGGAATTCCTTATGCTAGGATAGACTTTGTTTGCGGTACGATTCTTTTTCTTGAGATTGCGGCTTTCTCAGAAAGTTCTGTTAGAATTTTTATGATTCCGCTTTTTCCGATTTCGTTTATCTTTTCTATGTTCCAGCCATTGGAGGGTTTCCTTAACGAGTTTTGTGCCTAAGCCTATTGCGTGGTTTTTGATTAGAAAACAATCCAAAAAGGGTGTAATAATCCACCCAAAAAACCGCGCAATCCTCAACCACTTTTTCTGGTAGCCTAAGCTGAACTTGAGTCACAACGCTCCACGTAAACAAAAACGTTTACGAAACACTTAAACAATTTACTAAAACACCTCACCCTTCCTGTGTCATTATGCCTTCAAGAATTTCGAGAGTGCCTTCTTTTACCGCTTTTCGCTTAACCACCGCAAGGTTGACCCGTGTGAATTTTAGGATGGCTTTTACGTCTTCTACATCTTTTATG
>JAGTQI010000054.1 GCA_018396955.1 Candidatus Bathyarchaeota archaeon
TCCTTATTGAGAGAAAAATTTGAAGTGTGTGCTAAGCTTTGAACCAAATTAAAGAGGACGCAGAGTTAAGGGAAACTATTCGAAAGTTTGCATTGTTAAACGCCATAAAACATGATGGAAAAGCCCAGACAGGCCCAGTCATAGGGAAGGTTTTAGCTGAAAGGCCAGAAATGCGAGCCAAGGTAAGGGAGCTAGCCGTCCTAGTAAAAGAGGTTGTTGATGAGGTTAACAGCCTCCCTTTAAGCGACCAGATGCACATTGTTAAAGAGAAGTGGCCGGAAACCCTTGCAAAAGAAAAAGTTGAAGAGGAGAAGAGGCTTCCTCCATTGCCAAACGCTGACCAATACCGGGAGATTGTCACGCGTTTCTCGCCAAACCCGGACTGTGTTTTACATCTGGGCTCAGCCAGAGCCATAGTGCTATGCCATGAGTATGCCCGCATGTATAATGGCAGGTTCATTTTACGCTTCGAGGACACAGACCCCAAGCTGAAAAGGCCTGTTCTGGAGTTTTATGATAGAATTAGGGAAGACTTGGAATGGCTTGGATGCAAACCTGATGAGGAGTATATTCAAAGCGACAGAGTCCCCATATACTATGAATATGCGGAAAAGTTGCTAAAGAACGGAAACGCCTATGTTTGCATATGCAAACCACAAGCCTTCAGAGAAAAAGTTTTAGCCCAAAAGCCTTGTCCATGCCGTGATTTACCACGGGAGGAGCATCTTGAAAGATGGGACCGCATGCTTAAAGGCGTATACAAAGAAGGTGAAGCCGTAATACGCATAAAAACAGACTTAACCCACCCGAATCCAGCCGTTAGAGATTGGCCAGCTCTCCGCGTAATAGATATTGAAAAATACCCACATCCAAGAGTTGGAACGAAATATCGCGTCTGGCCCCTCTACAATTTTGCATGCGGATTAGACGACCACTTGATGGGTATAACCCACATAATTCGGGGCAAAGAGCACTTAACAAACATGTTTCGGCAGGAGTACATGTATAGGCATTTAGGCTGGCGTTATCCAGAGGCAATACACTATGGTAGACTAAAGATTAAGGGTGCGCACTTGAGCAAGTCAAAAATTGTTCAAGGGATAAGGGAAGGCCTATACAAGGGATGGGACGACCCTAGGCTGGCAACATTTGCAGCCCTAAGAAGGCGTGGGATAACCCCGGAAGCTATCAAGAAACTTATTATTGATGTTGGTCCGAAAACTTCCGACGTTGTTTTAAGCTGGGAGAACCTTTATGCTTATAACCGCAAAATCCTAGACCCAAAAGTGAACAGGTACTTCTTCGTGCCAAACCCCATTCAGCTTTTGGTTAGGCATATTCCACGAACATTTACGGTTAGGCTTCGTTTACATCCAGAATATCCAGAAAGAGGCTTCAAAGAATACGTTGTAAGACCTTCTGAACCAGACGGCGAAGCCTTATTTTGGATTTCAAAGATGGATTTAAAGATTTTAGCTGTTGGAGCAATAGTTAGACTCATGGAGGCGTTCAATATAAAAATTGAACGTGTAGAAGCCTATTCTGTTGAGGCTGCCTTCGAAAGCGAATCCTATGAAGAGGCTAAAAGAGTTGAAGCCCCGCTAATTCATTGGGTTCCTATAGGGATGGACATGCCTTGTCAAGTTGTGATGCCAGACGGCACCATAACTGAGGGAATAGCCGAGGAGGCATGCAAAGATTTAAAGCCGAACGACATGGTGCAGTTTGAAAGGTTCGGTTTCGCTAGGATAGACGCGGTTAACACTAAAATCACGGCGTATTATGCGCATAAATAGGGAGGATGTTGGATGCGTAAGCAGGATAAGGTTATTTTGTGGCCGGCATACTTTGATTCAACAAAAACTCGGAGAGAAGGAAGAAAAATACCGAAGAGTTTAGCTGTGCCTTCCCCCAAAATCACAGAGCTTAAAGAAGCCGCGGAAAAGCTTGGGTTTGAATGCGAACTTGTGGCGGATGCAAGTTATCCGAAGACGCACTGGCTTAAAACTGGTAAGCTATTGATAGCCAAAAAAGAGGCTAAAAATCAGTTGCTTAAGAAAATTGCGAAGCAGTTGCAGAAAATTCGCGCAACAGTTTCGGCGAAATCTGTTTAAGCTCTTAGCTTGCTTCTTCTTCGCCTATTAAGGCGGCATTTATTACGCCATTTTGACCTGGTCTGGATGTTACACGCGCCAAGCCCAGCGAAGTCTCTATTATGGCGCCCTTTGTTATTACGCCCCTCCTGTCGTAGTCAACATTCGCCGGGTTTTTGACAACTCGTAGAATCTCGGCTTTTTCTGTTTTGCCGGTTTTTAGGTCTGTTACGCAAGCGTATTTTTCGCTTAAAACTTTTACTTTGATGTTTCCGCCCCTTCCCCGCTCAATTTTCCTTTTAGGCTCGCCTAAAACTGTTTCGACAGGGAATGAGCCTTGCTCGTATTTTCTTTTTCCACGGTATGGTCGCTTTTTACCTCCGGTGGGTTTTTTCTTGTGCAGGTCGCCGTGCCAAACAGACATTTTAATCCTCTCTTCTGGGCGGTTGATGCTTTATGGGCTTGTTCACTATCACACTAATTTGCATATAAACCTATCCATTTAAAAGGGTTAAACGTTTAAAGTTGAGCTTTGAGTGGCGTCTTCCGAGGCCTTTTCTTCCTCTAAAATCCTTTTTAGCTCCCTCTTCATGGTTGGGATGTCTTGGCTTAGACCAAAATAGTCTGCAAAATAGTCTGTTGTCTTTAAAATGGAGGCACGCCCCTTTCTCTCTACTGCGACTAAACCCATTTCCTTTAGCAATTTAATATGTCCATAGGCGTGATGACCTCGAACTTCAACCACTCGTTTTTGGGAGATTGGTTGTCTTAGGGCTATGTAGGAAAGCGTTTTCAATGGACCGATGGAGAGAAGCGGCCTCTTAACAAGTTTTCGGACATATGGTGTGAATTCTGCCTTGAGCTGTAAAACGAATCTCTCATCCTTCAGTTCGAGAATCTCAAGGGCTGTGTCCCTTTTTGCATATTCTTGCATTAGCGTTTTTACAAACCGTTTAGCCTTATTTTTTGAACGAGTTTTTAGAATTGAGCATAATTCTGAAAGGTCTAGAGGGCGACCAGCAACATACAGCGCAGCCTCAACTAATGCAAGGTTGCTGATAGCCTTCTCTTGTACGGTTTGCTGGGTTTCTTCCGCGTCATCGGGTTGGGCTTTCATCTCTTGCAGTGTCTGTTCCTCCAATTGTAATGTATATTTCTTCTGTTTCATCGTCTTGCCAGAGGCTCACCTTTCCCTCTTGAGCTAAGAAAAGCAGTATAATGAATGTGCGTATGGCTTCTAGGCGTGCCAACCCCCTGATTATTGTTGAAAACTGGATTATTCCCGCGCCCTTCACCATTTCAGAGAGGGCCTTGTAAAGTCTTTCCATTTGAAGCTCGATTTCCATAAGGTAATAGTCTATTTGTGGGAGGATTTCGGAAGGTGTAGGCAGAATAGGCTCGGCTGGAGCTTTTTCTAAGCGGAAGAGCGCCTCCCCTTTTAAAACGTCGTCCAACACTTCCAGCAGGTGGCGTATGGTTGTTGATGTTAGCTCGTGTCTAAGCGGCAGAAAAAGCGGTGGAGGAATAAAGTCTGATGGTGGCTTTGGCTGTGGTGGCGGCTCCTCAAGTTTTAGGAGGAGCTTCGACTTCATTAAGTATATGAGGGCTGAAGAGTCTAAGGCTACGCCTGACGCTCTAAAATCAACCTGTCCAGTTTTCTCCATTTCTTCGAGAAATGTTGTTAGTAAATAGGCTATGTTTATGTTCCATGGAGTTAGCTTCTCAAGTTTGTGAAATTCAAATAGGATGTTCCACGGTGGGCGGAGGTAGAAGGGCTTTTTGATGGTTGCTGCCATTCTAGCTTGGCACCTCTAGGAACTTGGCTGAAACAACATATGAGACGCCGTTTCTTCCGTAAACCCCATAAACCTTTTGAGCTTTGTTGATCATTTCAGGCTTTAAAGTAATAACAATAAATTGGGCTTTCTCGGACTCCTTCAGCAAGACGTCGGCGAGCCTTGAAACGTGGAAGGCATCCAGATGCGCGTCAATCTCGTCGAGTATGTAGAAGGATGCGGGTGTGAAATCTTTTATGGCGAATAGAAAGGCTACGGCTGCCACTGAGCGTTCGCCGCCGCTTGCGCCGCTAACCACGATGGATGGTTTGTTGGGGAACTGGACAATC
The DNA here is from genome assembly GCA_018396955.1 of Candidatus Bathyarchaeota archaeon. GTDB lineage: Archaea > Thermoproteota > Bathyarchaeia > Bathyarchaeales > Bathycorpusculaceae > JAGTQI01. The sequence continues at coordinate 4,219 of JAGTQI010000054.1, forward strand.
ATGTCTATGCCGCCGGAAAAGGGCTCTTCCGGATTCTCTAAAATTAGGTTGGCTGTCCCGCCGCCGGTAAGTTGGGAAAAGTACTTTTGCATGTTTTCGTTTATTTTTTCAAAGGCTTCCATGAAAGCCTTGTGCTTTTTGCTTTCAATTTCTTCCATGAACTTTAGGATGGCTTGCTTCTCCCTCTCAAGCTCGTTCAACCTTAAGGAGAGCTCTTTGTAGCGGGAGATCTGTTCGGCATAGTGGGAGAGGGCAAGCTGGTTAACGCCGCTTATCCTTTCCAGTTCGAATTGGAGCATCCGCAGGGAAGCTTTTGCCTCTTCAACTTCTTTGGCTGTGACTTCTAAGGGTTTTTCGTAGCCAAACTGTCTAAGCTGGTTCTGCCACTGTTCCAGTTGTATCATGGATGTTTGGATGTTCAGTTGGTACCGGTTTAGCAGTCGGTCAGTTTCCTCGTATTCAGCTTCGATTTTGCGAAGTTCTTTGTCTATCTCGTCTATTTGGTTTGAGAATCTTTGAGCCTCTTCCTTTGCTGATAAGACCGTTTTGGAAAGTTCAACGCGGCTTTCCTCCAGTTCCGCCAGCTCTTGCTTCAGTTTTTCCCTTTCCTGGAGTGCCTCTTCAACTTCGCTTTCAACTTTCCGAAGCTGCTGTTCAACCTTTGCCAGTTGGATTTTAGCGTTCTTGTAGCCTACTCTTAAAACATTATCAAACTGTGACTGAAGAGTTGAAATTTCTGTTTGCACAGCCCCAAGCTTCTGCCTTAAAGTGTTTATTCCCTCTGCTATTTTTTCGCGTTTAACCTCCATCTCTTGAATGTTTGCAGGGTCAACTTTCCGCCTTAAGCAAGCCAGTTCGCTTTGAAGTTTGCGTATCTCCTTCTGAAGAGTGCTTCTCTCAGCCCTATAAGTCCATATTTTTGCCTTTTCAGCCTCGATTTCACCTTCAATGCGTTTTATGTTGGACTCTATCCTTCTAACGTTTGACTTCGTTCTCTTTATGCTTCTTTTTACGCGGGCAATTTCCCTATCAAGGGTTTTTATGGCCTCTGATAAGCGGGCAATTTCAACACGGGTTCTGTCTATTTCCTCTTCAAGAGTTTCTATGTCGCTTCCACGTCTGGAAAGGTGCTGCTGCAAAGCTTTAACAGCCTCGTCTAGGCTTTTTATCGCTGCCTCGCTTGGTATTATGGCGGAAAAGTCTATGGGTGCACGATAATAGCCACTTTCTAAGGCGCCGCCAGGCTCGTATAGGTCGCCGTTCACTGTGACTACGCGGTAGCCTCTGCTGGAAAGCTCGAAGGCGGTTTTATCTTCTGGAACAATAAGCGTGTCGCCAAAAACAAAGTAAACAGCTGGCTCATACTGTTTGGCACACTTTACGAAGGAGAAGGTTGCACCGCTAACGCTTACGCCTTCCGGTACTTTTACCGGTTTTGTGGTTGAAACTGCCTCCAACGGGATTATCTTTATCCTTCCAAGCTTCATTCTGCGCAAGGTTTCAGTGCATGTGAAAGCCGCGTCGAAGTCCTTAACAACTAGGGCGTCCAGCCACCCTGCAGCCGCAACTTCAATCGCTTGTTGATAAGCCTTATCAATTTTGATTAGATTTCGTAGCCGCCCGTAGACGCCTTGAATGACGCCTAATTCGCCAAGCTCCTCAATACTTTTTAGGGCTTTTTCTTCTGCGGCAACTGTTTCTGCAAGTTCCCTCTGTGTTGCAAACTCTACAACCGCTTCGCGGGCTGATTCAGCTATTTTCCCAGCTTCTGCTATCTCCCGCTCTATGGCTTCTTTTTGGGCTATGCGGCGTTCTAGCATGCGCTCTAGATTTTTGAGTTGCGTTTTCTGTTCTTTTTGGACTTTTATTAGCTCTGCCAAGGACTTTCCAAGTTCGCTAAGGGTTACGGCGAACCTTTCCTTTCGCTCGTTCAAGTCTCTAAGTCTTCTTTCGCGGATTTTGATGGCTGTTTGGCTTTTGGCGTGCTCAGACCTTAAGAATGCCAGTCGCTTATGGTCTTTGTCAAGTTGGAGTTCTATTTCGCGGATTTTCTTGCTGTTTTCGCCTATGCTCTCCCAAAGTTGAGCAGCCTCCTTTGCAAGGGCATCGTGTTCCGCCTGTTTAGAGTTTATTTGGCTAATTATACGCTCGTATTCACTTCTCAACCGCCTAATTTTGAGTCTGTTTTCGCGGATTTCATTTCTTATGGATTGATATTGTTGGAGGCTGTTTTCCCTAACCCTTTTCAGTCCTTCTAGGCTTGCCTTTCCAGAGCTTATTTTTGTGGCTAGTTCTGTAAGCTTTGATTTCAGCTCACCTATCTTCATTTGAACCCTAAAAACCTGAGAACCGCCCTCTTCAACTATTTCTGAGCTTAGTTTTCGCCATTCGCCTTCTATTTCTCTCCGCTTCAGCCTGTACTGGTCGCGGAGCGTCCTAATCTTTTCCAGTCTGCTTTTGATTTTCTCAGCTTGAACGGAGTCCCGATTAATTTTTTCCTGTATTTGTGCAATGTCGTGGGAGAGTTTGACAGCCTCAAACTTTTTAATCTCATTTTTTAGGAAGTTGTACCGCAATAGTTCGTTGCGTTCCCTCTCCAAGTCTTCAACTCGTCTTTGCACTTCGTCTATTCTCCCCATGGCAGTGCGGATGGAAATGTCTGCAGCCCTAAGCTTCTCTTCTGCTTCGGCCTTTTCCGCGTCATATTGGGCTATTCCAACAAGGTCTTCGATTATTTTCCGCCTTTCCGTTGAAGATATATCTGTCAGACGGGTTATGGTGCCCTGCAACACTATGTTTTGACTGGTGGAGCTTATGCCAGCCATTGAGAGAATTTCCATTACATGAACTCTTGAGATGCGCCTTCCGTTAAGCCTATAAACCGACTGCCCGTTCCGGTAGACTTCACGGGATATTGTGACGGTTGCCGTATCAACTGGTATACGTCCATCAGAGTTATCAAACTGTATAACCACCTTAGCCATCTTAGCCCTTTCCAGCCCCGCCTTCTCTGAACCGTGAAAAATTAATTTGCCGGCGTTTTCAGCGCGGAGCCGTTTAGTGCTTAATTCGCCTAGGGCGAATAAAACGGCGTCAACAACATTCGTTTTCCCGCTTCCGTTCGGGCCTGTTATGGCTGTAAAACCCTTATCTAAGACTATTTTTGCCGCCTCTCCGAAGGATTTGAAACCTTTAATTTCTATTTTTTTGATATAGGGCATTAAGCTGGGCCCTCACCCCTTAGATGAAACCGTGAGCTCCCGTTTTAGTGGGATTTCTGTACTGTTTTGCTATAAAAGTGTTGCATTCTTCAAGTTTTAACGGTTATGCACTTTTTAACGCTACTTTTCGGGTTTGTAACCATATTTTGTAGCCATTTTCTTGATAAAATCCTTAAGGCGCTCGTCTTCGCCATAAACAAGTAGGAAGCCGTCACTTTGCATTTCAAATGAAAGATTTAATTCGCCAGCCATAGCCTTCAAAGCCTCTATTGGCATCTCTTCTGAGGGCTTAATGCGTATCCAACGTTGTTCTCTTGGCAGTCCAGGGACGAAACGAGTTTCCTCTTCTTCAAAAACTTTTCTGCTCGCCTCCTCCAGCCTTTTAATCCACTCCTCAACATATTTGTTTCCGAACTTTTGCCCTTCTGAAACGAGGTAAGCCTCAACGTTGTTTAGGTATTCCTCAATTTTTTGACTTGTTTCAAGGCGGGTGGGGTCAGCCTTCAAAACGTTGATTAAAGTTCTCGCGTATTTCAAATCGTTAAGGATGTCTGCTGGAACCTTGACGCCTTTTTTCTTTAAGTCCGTAATCATTTCTTCCAAAACTTTCCAGACAGCCAAATAACCCAATTTCCCACCAGCCTTTAATTTTGTTTTAACCTATAAAAAGCGTTATCAACGCTATGAAGTGTAATTGACTGGGATGGAATAACTTTGGAATAAAGGCCTAGCAGCCTCATAAAATGCCGCCTTTTATGGAAAGGCTGTTAAAAAAGGCAATAGTCGTGTTTTGCTAGACTCTCCTTCCCCTTCTTCCTCCGGGTCTTCGCGTGCCATCGTGTGGTATGGGTGTGACTTCTTCTATTCTGCCTATGCGGAATCCTGCTCTGGCTAGGGCTCTTATGGCTGCTTGGGCGCCTGGTCCCGGTGTTCTTGGTCCTGGTCCACCTGGTGCTCGCACTTTTATGTGGATGGCTGTTATTCCCTTGTCTTTGGCGATTTCCGCTGCTGCTGAGGCTGCTCTCATGGCGGCGTAAGGCGACGATTCTAGCCTGTCGGCTTTAACAAACATTCCGCCGGATGTGCGGGCTATGGTTTCTGCTCCTGAAAGGTCTGTAATGTGGACTATTGTGTTGTTGTAGGAGCTGTATATGTGGACCACCCCCCACTTTTCAGTCTTTTTTGCTGTTGTTGTTCCGCTCGTGCTTGCGCCTCCACTGCCACTGCTCATTTCTATTCTTCACCCCTCTCCTTTCCAGCTTTCCTTCCAGTTTGCGCTGTGGCGGCGACAGCCATCATTTGGCGTACTGGGTGGCTTGGGTCTGCGAGGGGGCTATCCGGTGCGTAGGCAATCTTATCCTCTTCTTCTCTTGCCACTAGGTAGCTTGGCACCGTTACGCGTTGGTCGCCTATCACTATGTGTCCATGGGTTACCAACTGTCTAGCTTGATAGATGGATTTGGCTAGTCCCTTTCTGAAGACTATGGTTTGGAGACGCCTTTCAAGTATGTCCTCAACCGTTAAGTCTAAAACGTCGTCTAAAACTGCTGTTTCATGGATTATCCCAAGCTTTTTCAGGCGTGAGAGGAGCTCCTCTTCCATTTTTCTCCTTTCTTCTGGCGTCTTTCCTATAAGGGAGCGGGCTATGCCCCTAAACTTTGAAAGCATGGTTTTGTGGCGCCACAACTCGCGCTTATTCCTCAAACCGTATTGTCCTAAAAGCTTAAGCTCTTCTTGAAGAATGTCTGTCCGCCATGGGAAACGCGGTGTTTCATATTTCTTTTTTTGTTTTTTAGGGTCTCCCATGGCTACTTGCCACTGCCTCCAGGTTTCACGGCCTTCTTCTTAACTCCAACAGCCTTGCCCGTCCGT
>JAGTQI010000055.1 GCA_018396955.1 Candidatus Bathyarchaeota archaeon
GTGGGAGTTTGCCTCTCCAAAATCTATGGTTTTTGGAGAAGGCGCGCTGGAATATTTGAGGGAGATTGAAGGCAAAAAAGCGTTGATAATCACAGACAAAGTGATTCGCGGGTTGGGTTTCGCCGAGATGGTTGCACGCTACCTTAAAGAGGCAGGATTGGTGGTAGAAATTTTCGATGAGGTTGAGGCCGAACCCTCGAAAGAAACGGTGGTTAAATGCGCCGAGTGTGCTAGCTTTTTTGAGCCTGACTGGATTGTTGGATTAGGCGGTGGAAGCTGCATTGACGCAGCTAAGGCTTCATGGGCTTTATATGAGAGGCCGGATATCCAAATCGACGAGATAAGCCCATTATTAAAGCTTGGTTTGAGGAAGAAGGCGAGGCTTATTGCGATTCCAACCACAAGTGGGACGGGCTCTGAGGCTACATGGGCGATAGTTATCACCGACACTAGGGAGAGGAGGAAGATGGAGCTTGCCTCAAAGGAGCTGGTTGCCGACATAGTGATACTTGACCCACAGCTTCCTCTGACTATGCCGAAGAGGCTTGTGGCTGATACTGGCGTTGATGCGCTTGTGAACGCGTTGGAAGCTTACCTTTCCCAGTGGAGAAACCATTTTTCAGACATTCTGGCCATAAACGCCTTGAAAGCGATCTTCAAGTATCTTCCAAGGTCTTACATCGATGGACAAGACAAGGAGGCAAAGGAGAACATGCATTATGCGGCCACCATGGCGGGTCTTGCTTTCAGCAACTCTCAAATATGTGTGGCTCACGCCATGGGCCACGCTTTAGGCGCTTTATTCAAAATCCCACATGGCAGAAGTGTGGCAGCAGTGCTAATATTTGCAGTTGAGTACATGGCTAAGGAGGTGATGGAAAGGTTCAGCGCCCTTGCCGATGCTGTTGGAATCAAGGCAGAAACAGATGAAGAGGCCTTTAAAAAGTTTGTTCAAGCCTTAAAACGGCTTTTAGAGTATGTTGATGAACCAGCCTCCATAAAGGAGTTAGGGATTAGCTGGGAAAACTTCCAAAGTGAGATTGACAACCTCGTAGAGAGGGCTATTGGGTCTACTGGCACTATAGCAAGCCCAAGGGTCCCAACAGTCGAAGACTATAGGAAGCTCTTTGTGTACGCGTTTGAAGGGAAAGACGTAGATTTCTAATGTAGATACATCATCCCCTTTTTTCTATTTGGCGCAGAGAACGGGAATCTTGTATGCCGATTTTAATATTACACGATTTCCGCCACTTCTTTAACGATTTCCTTCTCCTCTTCTGGTAGTTCACAACCTTCCAGCCATATTGAAGCCAGAACAGCGAAGTCTGGTGGGATGACTTCCCTATCAATTCTGACGTCAAGAACAGCTGGTTTTCCGGAATCCACAGCCCTTTGTAAAGCTGGTTTTATCTGGGTTGGCTCCACAATCCTTTCGCCGTAGCAGTTCATGCCCCTTGCAATCTCGTCATACCTTATGTCTGAAAAATCGACTCCTATGTGTCTTCTCGAATAGAATAGTGTTTGTCCCGCTCTTATCATTCCCCAAGCGCAGTCATTCAAAACCACGAAAACTATTGGCAGTTGAAGGCGGCTTACAGTCTCAAGTTCCTGAATGTTTAGACCGAAGGCTCCATCGCCGGTTATGCAGTAGACATGCCTTTCCGGATGGGCAAGTTTTGCCGCAATAGCGTAGGGGATGCCGGCGCCCAAATGACCTGAATCGCCGCTAGCACAGCTGATGTAAGTGTTTGGTTCATAAACTCTGTTTAGGTAAAAGCACCAAACGGTAGTGTTTCCACCATCAACAACTGTTATGGCGTCCCTCGGAAAGAACTCCCTAACCTCCCTCACCACGCGTAATGGATGAATTGGCACGGTGTCTAACCGCGACATTTCCTCAAAATTCTCAAGCCACATCCTTTCCAAGCGTTTATAATCCTGAAGGAAAGGATTCTCATCCCTAGGGGGCGTATACCTTTTAACGGCTTCTAACAAAGCCCTAAGGGTTGTTTTTGCATCGCCAACAATTCCAAGATCAACCGGCCTGTTTAAGCCAATCATGTCGCCTGAAATATCTATCTGAATAATTTTTTGTTTGGCAGTTTCTCCCCATGCTGGTGGTTTCCCCCACATGTCTAAGGCTCCAAGCCTACATCCAACAAGAAGGACAACGTCAGCCTCAGCCTGAGCCACAATAGCCCCGTTGCCCGGTGCCGCTGGAATAAGGCATAAGGGATGATCTTCTGGTATTGCCCCTCTTCCGCCCATGGATGTGGTAACAGGGGCTTGCAGATATTCAGCCAATTCAATAAGTTCCTTTGAGGCTCCAGACATTAGAACCCCGCCGCCAGCATGGATTAGGGGCATTTTTGCCTCTGCCAGCACTTTCGCTGCTTTGTCTATGAGGGATGGCTCTCCAACGGGTTTTTCTAAGGCCCTATAACTTTTTGGAGGCAAGATCTCCGCATCTGCTTCCTCTCCGGTTTGGAAGAGAACATCGGAAGGAAAGTCAAGGTGTACTGGACCAGGCTTTCCGGAAGTCGCCACTCTAAAAGCCCAGTGGGTAAGTTCTGGAATGCGCCTCCAATGGGAAACCACAGCATTCCATTTCGTAACAGCCTTAAAAAGCGTTAATTGGTCTAGAGCTTGTTGGGAACCTTTGTCTGGGTATGAACGCCAAGACTGGTTTTGAGCAGTAATGATGATTATTGGTATGCTGTCTGCAAAAGCTGGATAAACTCCTCCGATAAGGTTTGCGGCTCCGGGGCCAACTGTTCCTATGCAAACTCCTGGCTGCCCGGTTGCTCTAGCCCAAGCATCAGCTGCATGGGCTGCAGCAGCTTCGTGGCGCATTGTTATGAATTTTATTCGCTTATCCTTGTAAATGGCATCTAATAACGGAAATAGTTGGTCTCCGGGAACACCGAAAACATACCGGACACCTTCCTGAACTAGGCAGCGTTTTAAAACTTCACCGCCGGTTATGCGGACCATGCAAATCCTCCAATAAAATAAGAGGTCTTAGTCTTATCGATTTTACTATTAAGTTTTTCTGAAAAGCTGAAAGCCTTGAAAAGAGAAACAAGTATTAAATCTGCTCCGCCACAATAATTTTACGTTGGGTGGTTCAATGCCTAGAGGTTATATGGGGAAAATTTTAAGGGTAAACCTGAATACAAAAAGCTTGAAGGTTGAGCCAACTTCAGAAGAGGTTGCAAGAAAATATCTTGGCGGCAAAGGCTACGCTGTATACCTCTTATACAAGTATTTAAAGGAATATGAGAAGGCTGGAATTTCGCCAAAAGATATGGATGCTTTAGGCTCAGAGAACGTTCTGATATTTGCAACTGGACCAGGAACAGGTGTACCTGGCTTTCCATCTTCGGGCAGATACCATGTGATGGCGTTGAAATCGCCGCTGACCGGCTCCATTGGAAGTGCAAATTCAGGCGGCGAGTTTGGCCCTTTCCTCAAGTTTTCCGGTTTTGACGCCGTTGTGGTTGAGGGAGCTTCAGAAACCCCTGTGTACTTGGCTATTGTGAATGGGGAGGCTGAATTAAGAGATGCTGGTAGCCTATGGGGCAAAAACGTTTTTGACACTTGCAGAATATTGAGGAATAGGGTTAACGGCAAAAACATAAGTGTCGCTTGTATCGGGCCTGCCGGCGAAAATTTGGCGTACATGGCTGGCATAGTTAACGACGAACATAGGGCTGCAGGAAGAACAGGCTTAGGAGCTGTTATGGGTTCTAAAAAGCTTAAGGCCATTGTTGTTTCTGGCGAGGAGAAGCCTCCAGTTGCCAAACCTAAAGAATTCGCTGAAGTTTCAAAAAGATGCTTGGACGCTCTTAAGACTAATGCTGTAACTGGCGTTGGACTGCCAATATACGGCACAGCCATACTCATTAACATAATTAATACCGCCGGCGGACTCCCCTACAAAAACTGGCAGACTGGCGTGAATCCAGATGCGGAGAAGATAAGTGGTGAAACCCTTGCAGAAAAATATTTGACAAGTCAGAGATCGTGCTGGGGCTGCCCCATTGGATGTGGAAGAGTCACAAGCGTCAAGTCTGGACCGTTCCAAATTTTGGCTTCGGAAGGCCCTGAATACGAGTCTGTTTGGGCTTTAGGAGGCAGCACAGCCATCAAGGATTTGGATGCTGTTGTTAAGGCCAACCACTACTGTGACGAGCTTGGACTAGACTCAATAAGCATGGGCTCTACAATAGCAGCAGCCATGGAACTTAACGAAAGGGGATATATCCCACAAGAAGACTTGCAAGGCTTGGATTTGCGCTTTGGAAATGCTGCAGCCCTTGTGGAGGCGGTTTGGCGGACAGCCTACAAAGTTGGATTTGGAAAATATTTGGCTTTAGGATCTAAGAGGCTCTGCGAGATTTATGGACATCCAGAGCTTTCCATGAGCGTTAAAGGCCTTGAAATGCCAGCCTACGACCCAAGAGCCATGAAAGGCATGGGATTAAACTATGCCACATCGAATAGAGGGGGATGCCACGTAACGGGGTACACCGTTTCTCCTGAAATATTAGGAATACCTGAAAAGATCGACCCGTTAAAGGCTGAAGGGAAGGCGGTGTGGGTTAAAATATTCCAAGACTTCACATGCGTAGTTAACTCAACTGTGAACTGTTTGTTCACGACCTTCGCGTTGGGAATGAAGGATTACGCTGAGCTACTGTCAGCAGTTACTGGTTGGGACTTGACGGAAGATGAAATCTTAAAAATTGGGGAGCGCATCTACAACTTAGAAAGGGTCATAATTAACAAGTATGGATATGATGGAAAAGATGACACTTTGCCAAAACGCTTGTTAGAGGAACCCATGCCTGAAGGCCCAGCAAAAGGCCACATAACAGAACTTGAGAAAATGAGGGAAGAATATTATAAGCTGCGCGGCTGGATTAACGGCGTTCCAACAAAGGAGAAGTTGGTTGAACTAGAAATAGAGCTTTAGAAAAACAAAAATTCCCCTTTTTTCTTTTACTTGTTGGAAAAGCCTTGTCTGTGGTATCAGTAAAAATTTTGCTTTTCGCAACTTTGCGCAGCAAGTACAAAACTAGGGAGCTCGCTGTCGAATGTGACGGAACCCTCCTAAACATGATCGAGAATGCGTCTAAGATACTGGGGCTAGAATTTATCGATGATGTTTACGACAGAAAGGAAGGAAAAGTTAGAGATGACATGATAATTATGGTGAATGGGAGAAACATCAAAGACTTGAAAAGAGAAATAACCTTAAAGGACAATGATGTGGTAGCCGTCTTCCCACCCTTAGCCGGAGGCTAAAACATTAGGAAAGCATCCTTATGAGTGATGGGTTTCCAGAGGCGCTGCAGATTGAAGTTACAAACAAGTGCAACTTTAACTGCCAAATGTGTATTAGGCATGTTTGGAACACAAAACTATTAGACATGGATATAACTCTATACAGAAAAATCGCTGAGACATGCTTCCCAAAATTGAGGAGACTTGTGCTTTATGGTTTTGGGGAGCCCTTCGCCCACCCACAAATTCTTGAAATGCTCCGTGTAGCCAGAAAAAATCTTCCAGAAAATGGAGAAGTCATCATAAGCACAAACGGTTCGCTAATAACTCCTAAAATCGCCGTCAAAATTGTAAAGGGAATAGGCGTGGACTCCATCTCCTTTTCCATAGACGCTGTGAACCAAGCCAAATTAAGCTGTATAAGAGAAGGTTCAGATTTCAGATTAATAGCCGAGAACCTTAGAGGACTAGCCAAAAACAAGGATAAGGCTAAGAGGGATTTTAAACTTGGCTTGGAAATAGTCATCATGAAGGATAATTTTCTCGACATTCCAGACTTGGTCAGATTTGCAGTCACAAACAATGTTGACTATATAATAGCATCTCATGTTGTACCATACACAAAGGAAATTTTTGCCAAAACCATGTATCTAACCTTAAGCAAGCCAGCCATTGAAATATTGAAGCCCTCCCTGAGGTACGGATGGAGTCTTATTCGAGAATCCGCCCTGGAGGTTTTCGGAAAAGCTTATGGCGTGGAAATGGAAACAGCCTTAACCCAGCTTATTAAAAGTTTTTGGATCAAGGCGAGGAGAAAAGGCTACTGGATTAATCTACCTGTATTCTTAAGCTCCACAGAAAAACTTGACGCAGTAAGCCAACTTGAGGAAATTTTTCATGAAAGCAAGAAAATTGCACATGAATATCAGATTGATTTGAAGCTGCCAAATCTATATCCGGACGCAAAGAAAAGGGCGTGTCCTTATATGGAAAAGGAAACTTTAGTTGTAAGAAGTGATGGAAAGGTTTCTCCATGCCAAGAATTCATGTACACTCATCCCTTTTACGTTAACGCCCATAAAAAAGAAATTTGTGAAGTAATCTTCGGTGATATGGCACAAGAAGGGGTTGAAGAGGTTTGGAGGCGAAACGCTTACGCAAATTTTAGGGAGATTAGACGAGATATGGCTAATAATATGCCTTGGTGTGGAGACTGTCCCTACTCGGCTTTGGGATGCTTCTACACGAGAACCAACGATGTGGACTGCTATTCAAATGCACCTGCGTGCAGCGAATGCTTATACAGCGTTAATTTAGCGCAGTGCATCATTTAAAACGCTATTCAAGGAGCAGCGAGACGGCCCAGCCTTCCAAGCTTCTATGGCGGCTTTTAATTCCGGATGCTGCTCAGCATACTGCTCCAGCTTCCAACATGTCTCTTAAATCGCGAACAGCGTCCTCGCTCATACAGACACCTTTACGGTTTGTATGCGACTATTGTGCTTTCACTCTTTTATTAGGTACCCGCCGAAGCCTATTGCCCATAACAGAATTGGGTAGGCTATCATACGCTCCATTCCGCCCTTTCCCAAGCCAAGATAAATCCCTTGCCCAAAGAGTACGAGGGCTACCAGCGAAACTACGCCTAAAACAACCGCGAAGTAGGATAAAGGAGCCTTTTGAAACTTGTAAGAAGCTATGGCGGACAAAGCCCCAAAAAGAAACGCTATTAACGAAACCGCGAAGTGTATTGGACCGAAGTCTTCTGGAAATATTCCAACACCAATGGCGCCAATCCCGCATAAAATTAGAAGGGATAGAAAAACTTTGTTAGCAATAGTTTGCCTCAGAAAGTAGGCGCCAGCCACCACAGTCAAGCCGAGCACAACAACTGAAGCATTGAAGACTGGAGCAGAAACCTCGCCAAGTTTTCCAAGGTCGCTTATGTAATTTCCAGAAACACTATAGCCTGGATAAAGGCATTCGGCGATCAGCATGCACAGAATAAACTGGGTTGCCCCTACAAATATCAGAGCTCCAGCCATTTTATTATTTACTTGCTTCATAGTGCTAAATGAACTTCTTGAGTTCATAAGTTTTTAGCATTAAAGGCTTGTTACCCGAAGCTTTTGAGAAGGGCGTCTATGGCTCTTCCAATGTTTTCGCCCTTGTACCCGCCTTCAAGGACAAAGAAGGTTGGCTTTTGCAAGGCTGCAAGCATTTTTCCAATTTCATAATAAGTTCTTTCAGCTAATCCGAGGGAAGCCAAATCACCAGCATAAGCGTCAAAACCTGCTGAAACGGCTATCACCTCAATTTTTTGCATGTCAACTTTTTTCAGGGCTTCTTGAAAGGTTTTTAGGTAAATCTCTTCGCCGCAGTCTGCTGGCAGTGGATAGTTTAGACAGTTAGCCTCTGAATAATAGCCCGTGCCAGGGTAATGAGGGTGCCTATGCAGTGAAACATAAACAACTTTTGGGTCTCCTTGGAAGATTTCTTGTGTCCCGTTTCCGTGGTGCCCGTCAATGTCCAAGATTAATGTTGGCCTGTTTAGGTGTTTGACGGCTACTGCAATGTTGTTTATGTAGCAGAAACCTTTCGTGTAGGCGCCTAATGCGATGCCGTACTTTCCGGCGTGATGTCCCGGAGGTCTCATTAGTGAAAAGCCTTGGATTTCTGCCGCTTGAATTGCGGCTCCGGCTGAAAGCCTCGCATATTCATAAATGTTTTCGTAGGCCGGAGTGTCTGGATCTTCTATGGCTCCCTTTTTAAGCAGTTCAATATAGTCTGGATCGTGGACTTTTAGGAGATCTTCTTCTCTGGCTGGCTCCGGCGTGACAAACTCGTAGCCTCGCTCCTTTAGGATTTCGTAGGCTTTTCTAACCCTCTGGGGGCTTTCAATGTGCCACGAACCGTACTCCAAGCACTTTTCTGAAAAAATTATTTTCTTTTTCACTTGTGCACCAGCCCCGGTTTATGTTTTTAGCTTAAATTGGCTAGTTACGTATATTAGTGTTCACATCCATTGTTGACTTGTAAAAAGGCGGAATCCTATGGTTTCAGAGAACCCACTTGCAGAGTTAAGGAAGGAATGCGAATCCGCGTTAAGTGAGGCTGTTAGGAGGCTTTCGCTTGAAACGCCTAAACAGCTGGTTTTTGAAAAGCCTCCAGTTTGGGAGTTTGGTCAGCTAGCTTCTTCCATCTGCTTTGAGCTTGCTAAGCATGTTGGCGAAAAGCCGCTTGTTCTGGCTGAACGTCTCATAGGCGCCATGGACAAGTCAAAGTTTTCATTTATATGTGATGTCACAGCGGCTGGTGGGGGCTACATAAATTTTCATGCAAATTTTGCGAATTTTTCCAAGTTAACCATAGAGGCTGTTAGGCGTTTAGATGACGCCTATGGGTTTGTCAAAGTTGAGAAGCCCTTAAAGATTATTGTTGAGCATACGAGCGTTAATCCGCTTCACCCTATACACATTGGACAGGCAAGAAATCCAATGCTTGGGGATGCAATTGCGCGTTTGCTTTCGGCTAGGGGGCATATGGTTTCGCGTCATTATTATGTGGATGATGTTGGAAGGCAAACAGCCGTAATCGCCTACGGTTATGAGAAGCTTGGAAGACCTAAACCAGCTGAAAAGCCAGACCATTTTATCGGCAAGATTTACACTATAACAAGTTGCCTTGTTGAGATTAACCGCTTAAAAAGGGAGCTTGAGCAAGCGAAGGCTGTTTCATCCGATGAAGAAATAATGAGGATCAACAGGGAACTGGACGACTGGATGTCCGTCGCCTTTGAGCTGAGGAGCAAGTATCCCGAGCTTTTTGAAAGGCTCC
>JAGTQI010000004.1 GCA_018396955.1 Candidatus Bathyarchaeota archaeon
AGCTTTGGCAAAGCGTAAAGTTTAAAGGTCTACGCCATGTTAAGGATTCGAATGCCGATTTGACACAAGAGGTTTAAACAGTTTGAGTGTTGAAGAGGAAAATCTGGAAGAACGAAAAGCAAAAATTCTAATAAAGCTTAGGGGATACAAGCTCATTAAAAGGGAGAAAGTCAAAGACACAGTAAGCTACGTTGTTGAGGCCCCAAAAGAAGGGAAAAAGAAGATCCTAATATGGTGCGCCCCAGAAGAAACTGTTGGCATATTAACCATAAACCGCATGGCAAAAGCCATGAAAGAAGCTGAAATAGAACATGGAATATTAATAGCAAGCGGACGCTACACCAACGCTGCAAAACAAACGGCAAAGAAAAAACGTATAGAGCTCCTTCCAAAAACCTTCCCAGTCTTCGACATATTCGAGCATCGGCTTGTGCCAAAACATGAAATCCTAACCCCAGAAGAACGCGAAAAAGTCCTAGCCCAGTATAGAGTGGAGCCATACCAGCTTCCACAAATTAAGGCTTCAGACCCAGCAGCAAAAGCCATAGGGGCAAAGCCGGGCGACATACTACGCATAATCCGAAAAAGCCCCACAGCGGGCGAACACATAGCCTACAGATACGTAGTAGAATAAGCGAATGGGTTTACTGTCTGCCTTCTGCAAGCACCTTATTTAACAAGTTTTCCACGCGCCTATACTCTTCTAAGAGCATTTTTCCAAAACTTGTGAGTTCTGCGCCGCCCCCGCCTTTTCTGCCGCCCCTATAAGTTTCCAGTATGGGCTTTTTCAGTGTTTTCTCAACTCTCTTTATGTAACTCCAAACATAGCGATAGGACATCCCAAGCCTTTTCGCAGCCCTTGATATGGAGTGCTCCTTTTCTATTTGTTCTAGGATTTGGGCTCCGCCCTTCCCTATGAGCGGTTTTCCATGATGTTCCAGCCATATTTTGAAGGATAGCTTATGTTTTGTCTGGTTTCGCATTTTGTTTTGGTATTTGCCTCGTTAGGTTTATAAGCTTATTCGATATGAATACGGAAGCACAACGAGGAGGCGAACAAAATAAATAAAGAAACGCCGCTTTCAAAGAGGAAACTTTCAGCAGCCCTCTTCTTTGGCGTTCTTTTAGGCGCAGCCGCCGGGTTAATAGGCGTTGGCGGAGGCGAGTTTAGAACGCCAATACTTCTATATATTATTGGACTTCCAGTGGTGACAGCCATAGCCGTAAACTTGCTCGTCGGCCTACTAACAGTAATAGTCTCCTTTTTTAGGCGCTTCCAGCTAGGCTTGTTAAACGGGCACAGCATCAACATCGCCCTAATCATGTCTGCAACATCAATTATCGGGGCCTATCTTGGGGCGCTTTTAACGGATAAGATTCCGGAAAAACCATTAAAGAGGCTTCTAGCAGCCTTCCTTGTAATCGTCGGCTTAAAAATTGGGCTTGAACCCTTCATACAAATACCATTCACATTCACCACCACTCTTGGTTTTTTAGAAGAGGCCCTCCTAGCAGCCTTAATAGGCTTGGTGATAGGCATTATTTCTGGAACCATTGGGGTTGCAGGCGGCGAATTCCGAATCCCAGCCCTCATATATGTTTTCAGCCTAGACATAGTTGCAGCTGGGACAGCCAGCCTCCTAGTTTCCATACCAACGGTGGCTTCCGGCTTTTTGAAACATCATATCATGGGACACATGAACAGAAGCGCCACAATAATAGCGATAGCCATGGGCATAGGCTCAGTGCTTGGTGCTTTCATAGGTGCGTCCTACGCTGGAGAAGTTGAAAAGGAGATTCTAAAAGTGCTGCTGGGTTTAATCCTGATTTTGGCAACCGTCAGAATGGTAACAAAACCTTAAAGGCTAAGCGCTTTTCCGCTCATTTTTAAGCTCATACAGGATTACTAATGCTTCGCCGAGGGGGATGCCAAGCCTAGATGCAAGCTCGGAAGGCGTAATATTCGGGTTTTCGTGGAGCACCACGTCCCTTGTGTAAGCCTTATGATGGTGATACATGACCATAGCATGAACCGTCTCCACAAGTATTGGCCAAAGCTTTTCTTTGGCGTATTCTTCAAGACTCATAACTCATCATAAAAGAATATTGTGAAAGTTGGTTATTCAGTTTACTCTCGATAGTCACTGAGGTTTTGCGGTTTCCTCCCAAACTCTTCAAAGCTTACAATTTTTTCTAGAGGTTTCCGGCGTCTAATCAAGTGGAGCACTTTGCTCGTTAAATCAAACTTTTTCCTCGGATATCCTAGTGCCAACAACGCCACAACGCGGTAGTTCTCTGGAATTTTTGGTAATTCGCGCACTTGGCTTTCCCCGAAGCTTCCAACCCAGCACGTTCCAAACCCCATGCTTGTGGCTGTTAAAACCATGTTCTGCATGGCTATGGCAACATCCACCATAAACCATTTAGGCGAAGCCTTCTGGTCGCCGCATCCAACAATGATGACAGGCGCCTCTTTGAGGAATCTTGCAAAAGGTGCTTGTGCAAGCTTTTCCCGTCTTTCAGCGTCTGTAACAACAATGAAGTGCCATGGCTGTTTGTTGCCGGCTGAAGGAGCAAGCCTACCTGCCTCCAAAACCCGCAGAAGTTTTTCTTTCGGCACTGGTGTTGGTTGGTAAGCCCTTATAGAACGCCTAGCCTGAACAGCCTCAAAGACTTCCATCCTACAAACACCATAAAGGCGTTATACCCGCGTCTGAAATAAGGCTTTGCTACAGCGGAACAGGCCAGCCTAAGGCTCGGGTAAAGTTTATCTTTAACGATTCTGTTAGGCTACAAATTCAAAAGGGCTGAACGAATGATAAGGGCTGTTGTCTTCGACCTAGACGGAACAATAGTTAAATTCAACATAGACTTCAGAGCCGTGAGAGCCGAGGTAAGAAGCCTCCTAATCAAGGAGGGAGTTCCAGCCTCAGTCCTATCCATAAACGAAAGCATGTTTGAAATGTTGAAGAAAATGGAAATTTTCATGAAGAACAACGGAAAGCCGATGAGCAAGATAGAAGAGATTCGAAGGAAAGCCCTAGCAATAGCCGAAAAATACGAATTAGAAGCCGCCAAAACCACAAGCCTACAGCCCGGGGTAAAGGAGATCCTAAAAACCTTGAAGGATATGGGCTTAAAGATTGGCATATGCACAGTTAACAGCCGAAAATCGGTGGAATACATCCTCAAGAAATTCAGGATAGATAGGTTTTTTGACGCCTTAACCCCTAGAGACGCGGTTAAAAACGTTAAGCCCAGCGCTGAACACTTGGAAGCCACATTAAAAGCACTGGGGGTGAACTCGAAAGAAAGCTTGGTTGTTGGTGACAGCCCAGCAGACATGAAATGCGCGAAAGAGTTGGGCGCGGTGGCCGTGGCTTTACCAACGGGAATGTCAACACAAAAAGAGTTGTCGGATGCTGGGGCAAACTACATAGTAACAAGGATAACTGACATACCCACCCTTATAGAGCAGATTAATATTTCCAAAAGTGTTTAATATAAAGCGTAGACTATTTCAGAATATGTGCGCGAATTATATTTGGAGAAAGTGATTGATGAGAGAAGAATCTGTATGGTGGATTGAGGATGCAAAGAGGAGTTTAACAAAGGCTGGAAAGTATTTAGAGCTCGGTTTTTACGAGGACTGTGTTTTTAATTGTCAACAGGCCCTAGAAAAACTGTTTAAGGGCTTATCAATTGAGCTTCTTAAAAAGAGGCCTGTTAAAACCCATAAGCTTACAACCCTTTACAAACCGCTGGAGAAATACGCCCAGATAGGCGAAGAACTTAAGGATTTTCTTTCACTTATATCGCCCTACTACTTTATCACGCGGTATCCGGACATAGCGATGGGGTTGCCCAGCGAAATAGTAACCGAGAAGTTTGCAAAAGAATGTCTGACCAAAACGAGGAGGGTTTTCGATTGCTTTCAGAAGTTTATATCGAAAGGGAAGTGAGGTGCTACCTAAAGAGCCTGCCAGTTAAAATAGATTTTGCCATCCTTTTTGGCTCAACTATTTATGGTGAAAGATTAAGAGACAGCGACATAGACTTAATAGTGGTTTCAAAGGATTTTGAGGGCATGCCCTTTGAGGAGAGAATTTTTATTCTGCAGAAGCATTGGAAACACAGTGTTATGCTTGAAGCTTTCGGATTCACACCAACAGAATTTGAAAAACTCAAAGATAAGAGCATAGTTGTCCAGGAAGCTGTTGAAAAAGGGAAGAGAATCTTAGTTCGCAGAAATGGTAAAGTGGCTAAAACGGTTTAAAATGATATCTTGGCCATTGGGGCCATTGCTGGGTATGCTGGGGCTCTTCAAATTCCATTTTTAAGCGCATCCCAACCTTGATTTTATCCAGCGGAACATCTCTTATCATTCCCGGGATTTTTACTCCGTTTTCTAGCTGGATTATGCCCACCGCGTATGGTGCCATGCTTTGGAATTGGGTTGGTGCTACATGGATTATTGTGTATGTTAGGAGTTTGCCTTTTTGTGGTAGTTCAACCCATTCGAATTCTGTTGAGAGGCATTTGTCGCATAGGGGTCTTGGCGGAAGGTGGATTTTTCCGCATTTGCGGCATTTTCCACCCATGAGTTTTTTCTGGCTTATGTTCTTGTAGAACTGTTCTATGGTAAAGGCTTGTGGTTCCGCCATATGCCCTTTTCACCCCCTCCTGTAGATGTGGACCGTGGCTGTTGCGCCTGAACCGCCCACATTATGGGTTAAGCCTATTTCAGCGTCTGCCACTTGCCGCTTGTCAGCTTGTCCAGTAAGCTGCAAATATATTTCATAGGCTTGGGCTGTTCCCGTGGCGCCCACTGGGTGGCCTTTAGCCTTTAGGCCTCCGCTTGTGTTGACGGGGATTCTGCCCTTCAAGGTTGTTTCGCCTTTTTCTGCTAGTTTTCCGCCTTCGCCGGGCTTGCAGAAGCCTAAATCCTCGTAGGCTATTATTTCGGCTATTGTGAAGCAGTCGTGCACCTCAGCCACGTCGATGTCTTCCGGCGTTAAACCAGCCATTTCGTAGGCTTGTTTTGCCGCTATTTTGGCTGCCTTAAGCGATGTGAAATCATCCCTTTCATAAATGCCTATGGTGTCGCTTGCTTGCCCGCTCCCAATTATGTGCACTGGCGTATCCGTGTACCGTTTGGCTATTTCAGGCCTTGTCAGTATGAGGCAGCTTGCCCCATCGGTTATTAGCGAGCAATCGTAAAGCTTTAGGGGCCAAGCGATAACCCTTGAGGTTAAGGCTTGTTCTAGGGTTATCTCCTTCTGCATGTGCGCCTTCGGGTTTAGGCTCCCATTGTAATGGTTTTTCACGGCAACATGGGCCAACTGCCCTTCTGTTGTGCCGTACTTGTGCATGTGGGCTGTAGCCATCAATGCAAACAGTCCCGGAAAGGTTATGCCGTGCCACTGTTCGAAGGGGAAATCTGAAGCCATAGCCAAAAACTCCGTGACTTCTGGGGTGCTTCGATGAGTCATTTTTTCAACACCTCCAGCCATCACCACATCGCATAGGCCTGAGGCAACCGCAAATATGGCTGCCCTCAATGCTGCGCCTGATGAACTGCAAGCCGCCTCAGTTCTTGTTGCGGGTATGTGTAGCAAACCAGCCCAGTCTGCTGCCGTGGCGCCAGTATGCCCCTGATGCTCATAGGATTCACCCATATGCCCAATAAACAGGGCTTTTATGTCCTTTTTTGGGTCTAGTTTTGGGCAGCGTTCATAAGCCTCTTTTGCAGCTTGTGCAAAAATCTCGCGGGCGTACAAACCTTCAAGCTTCCCAAATTTTGAAAGCCCTGCAGAAACTATTGAGGCGAGGGGTTTTCCCTTCAAATTTAAACTTCTCCCAGAGTTAGCGTTATAGAGAAAATCCAAAGTTAACGAACAAGTATTTAAGTTTCTTCAATACTTCCGCTTATTTTCCACGAAAAGTTTTATGTGAACACCAGTTTAAACTATAGCCTCTAAAATGGAGAAAAGGGGAAGGAGAAATTATGAGCGAAGTCGCAATTGTTGGTGTTGGATGCGTCGGCTTTAGACCAATAACGCCAGAGCTTTCCTATAAAGAGTTGATGTTTGAGGCGGCTGTTAAAGCCTATGAAGATGCTGGCGGGATAAATCCAAGAGAAGACGTTGACGTTTTTGTGACGTGCGCCGAAGACTACTTGGAAGGCTTCAGCATATTCGACGAGTTCGTACCAGACCAGCTTGGTGCAGCCCTACGCCACTTGCTCACTGTTTCCGGCGACGGTATGCTTGGACTGGCAACGGCTTACATGCTGATAAAGACTGGATACTTTGACACTGTGGTTGTGGAAGCCCACAGCAAAGCCTCAGACATACTAACATACATGGATATTGTGCAGTTTGGGCTTGACCCAATTTTTAATAGGCCTCTTGGCGGGCACCCTTACTACATCGCCGGCTTGGAGATGAACCGCTACTTGCATGAAACTGGCACAACCGAGGAGCAGTGCGCCGAAGTCGTGGTCAAAAATAAGAAGAACGCCGTCCTCAACCCGCATGCAGCTTATGGTGCAAACATAACCCTAAACCAGGTTATGTGCTCAGAAAGGCTTTTCCACCCGCTGAAAAAGCTGGAAATTAGCACGCCGGCAGACGGCTGCATAGTCCTGGTTTTAGCCTCCGAAAAGGTCGCTGAAAAGCTTACGGACAAGCCAGTCTGGGTTAAGGGGGTTGGATGGTGCACTGAAACCCCAAGCCTAGAAACAAGAGACTGGACAAGGGCGGTTTACACACGGCTGGCGGCTGAAATGGCCTACAAGGAGGCTAAAATCAGCAATCCATGGAGGGACATAGACTTTGCAGAGATCCACGACGTGTTCGCCTATAAGGAGCTGCAGCACATGGAAGCCCTAAAACTTTGCGATTATGGCACGGCTGGAAAACTGACGGAGGATGGCTTAACAGCCTTGGACGGAGAGTTGCCAGTGAACCCGTCTGGAGGGCTGCTGGGAATGGGTTATGGACTTGAGGCTTCTGGACTGCAGAAAGTGCTTGAAGTCGTTTTACAGCTTAGGGGCGAGGCTGGTGCAAGGCAGGTTGAAGACGCACAGGTGGGTTTAGCCCACACGTGGCGTGGAATTCCAACAGCAACGGGCGCTGTAGCCGTTTTAAGCAATGTTAAGTAGTGGAGGTGTATGAGGCGTGTTTGGAAAGAAAAGAGTAGCCATAGTTGGTGCGGGCGTAACCCTATTCAGAAGAAACTTAAAAGAGACTGGGAAGGAGTTGTCGTTCCACGCGGCGAAGATGGCTTTGGAACAGGCTGGGATGGAGCTCCGGGACATCCAAAGCGTTGTAATGGGAACAGCGCCAGACGCCTTCGACGGAGTCCACATGAAAGGCGAATATTTGGCGGATGGAGCCGGAGCTTACCATAAACCTTACACAAGGGTTTTTGTTGGCGGCGGAACAGGTGTCTTTGCGCCTTTGGCGGGATGGTGGCACGTTGCCTCTGGAAAGTTTGACACATGCCTAGTTGTATGCGAGGAGAAAATGTCTTCTTGTTATCCGCATCCGCAATACGCCTTCACAACAATATTTGACCCGATTCTTGAACGCCCCATTGGCATGAACCTAATATGGATTTTCGCTTTGGAGATGAACCGTTACATGCACAAGCACAACATAAAAAAGGAGGACATAGCCCTAGTCTCTGTTAAAAACAAGCGGAACGCCCTAGACAACCCCATAGCGCAGTTGGCCGCAAACATAACGGTTGAGGACGTTCTAAACTCTGAGATTATGGCTTGGCCGGTCCAACGTCTAGACGTCAGCCCGACAAGCGACGGGGCAGCCGCAGCAGTACTTGTCTCCGAAGACATAGCCAAAGAGGTTACAGACAACCCGGTATGGATTGACGGTGTCGGCTGGTGTATAGACTCTACATACTGGACTGACCGCGACCTATACTATCCGGACTATGTGGAGTATGCGGCTCGAATGGCCTACAAAATGGCTGGAATTAAGAATCCGCCCAAGGAGATTGATGTGGCTGAGCCCTACGACCCCTTCGACTATAAGGAGCTACACCACATGGAAGGCTTACTCTTGTGCAAGAAGGGGGAAGCGCCAAAACTGACAAGGGAAGGCGTAACCCAACGAGACGGTGACTTGCCCACATGCCCATCCGGCGGGTTGTTGGGATGCGGCAACCCCATAGCAGCGGCCGGCATGATGAAAGTATGTGAAATCTTCTGGCAACTGCGGGGCGAGGCTGGCAAAAGACAAGTGCCCGGAGACCCTAGAACAGGAGTGGCACAAGCGTGGGGCGACCTAATGCAGTACGGCTCAGTAATAGTGTTAAGACGTTAAAAAAGGGAGGCGTTAAAATGAGCGTGAAAATTAAGCATTATCCCGGCGAGGAAGTTGAGACAAAAGACTTCCGCGAGGGAAAAGTGCTTTTCGAAAGTTTCCGTCCAAAAGCAAAATACGCATGGAGCGCTGGCATAGCCATAAGCCGATTCCTAGAAGAACTTAAAAACGGGCGAATTATCGCCACAACATGCAGCAAATGCGGGCGCATAATGGTTCCGCCAAGAATTTACTGTGAAAAATGCTTCAAGCCGACAGACGGGTGGACCTATGTTAAGGATACTGGCGTAATCAACACGTTTTCAGTCTCGTTTATAGCTGCTGATGCTTCTAGGCTGAAGGAGCCGATAGTTGTGGCTATTATAAACTTGGACGGTGCCTCAGAAGGCATGGGCATAGTCCACCGCATAGAGGAGTACGGCGACTGGAGGGAAATCAAAATTGGAATGCGGGTCAAAGCCGTCTGGAAACCGCCAGAAGAGCGCACAGGAGCCATCACCGACATAAAATACTTCAAACTAGTAAAGGAGTGAAAAACTATGAGCCTTGAAAAGATAACCAATCTATTTGACGCTCGCCACTGGATAGGCCACATGGAGGCGGACTACCGTTACACGCTCGGCATTGCTGGAGAACGCTTTTTCAAGGAGATTAAGGAAAATGCCCGCATAATGGGCGCCAAATGTCCCAAATGCGGCGTGGTTTTTGTTCCGCCAAGGCTTTACTGCGAAAAATGTTTCATGAAGCTTGAAGAGTGGGTGGATGTTGGCAAAAGAGGCGAAGTTTACACATACACAATTGCCACAATAGATATTGATGGCAAGAAACTCGAAAAACCCCAAATATACGCGCTAATAAAGTTTGAGGGCGCCCACGGCGGACTAATCCACAAAATAGGCGAAACAGAAAACGTCTACATAGGGATGAAAGTGGAAGCCGTCTTCAAGCCGCCCAGTGAAAGAAAGGCCTCAATAAACGACATAGCCTACTTTAAACCAGTCAAATAGCCATTTAACCTCTCTTTTTCCTTGAATAAACGGGTATCTCATCTTTTAGGCGAAAAATGGTTATCGTATTGCTGGGTAGAATTTTTCCAACGGTTTTTTAAGCAAGTAGTAAGATAAGTAGTTTTTCCACCAATACGCATGGCTTTTGAGAAAGCCCCAACTTTTCAGCCTTCTGCTCGACTCGTAAACTGGCTTATTTAGAACCGCAACCTTGCCCATGCGTTGGACTCGAACTATGAAGTCCGTTATTTCCATTACGCTGAGCTTTTCGTCGAACCCTCCAACTTTATTAAACATGTCCTTTTTAACCGCAAAGAAATCACCCCTATTATAGAATTTTAACAAGAATTGAATTTTCCTGCAAGCTTTTATGAAAGTTACGTCAATGGCGTAGAAGATTTTCTGCGCGAGTGTGGGCTTTTTATCATAAGTCTGGACGTATGTTACGGCTGCAACAACATTATCCTCTTTGAAGGTTTCCAGCAATTCTCTGAAGATGCATTCTTGAGGGACAGAGTCGGCGTCCATATAAACAATGATATCTCCGCGGGCTTTTGATGCTCCATAGTTCCTTGCCTTCGCAAGCCCCTTTTCACTAAACCTAAAAACTTTGTCGGCGAAGCAACTTGCAATCTGAGAGGTTAAGTCGTTATCGCTGCTATCCACAACAATGATTTCGGCGTTAACTCCACACAAGTTCAAGACTTTTTTAAGAGTGCGTAGTGTTCCGCCAATGTATTCCTCTTCGTTTAATGTGGCGAATATGACTGATATGAAACTTTGCTCCATAAATCTTCCAAAAGTCTAGATTTTGTTTAGGGCTTATTTTAAGTCTGCTATTATGTCTTCTGGGTCTTCTACTCCTAGGGCTAGGCGTACCAACTGGTCTGTTATGCCGAGTTTTTGGCGTTGCTCCGAGGTTATAAAGTAGTGGGATGATGTAGCGGGCTGTGTTGCGAGGGTTTCCGTTCCGCCTAAACTTGCTGCTAGGAGGCAGAGTTTAAGGCTTTCGACAAACCGCATTGTCTTTTCGAAGCTTCCTTTAATTTCGAAGCTTACCACTTCGCCGTAGCCCAGCATCTGTTTTTTGGCTAGATTGTGTTGCGGGTGACTCAGCAAACCAGGATAATAGACTTTGGCGACTTTTGGATGTTTTTCCAGGAATTTTGCTATTTGCATTCCGTTTTGGTTGTGCCATTCCATTCTTAAAGCAAGAGTCTTTAAACCTCGCAACAGATGCCAAGCAGCCGTCGGGTCTATGGTTCCTCCCAAAAATTTTCCTCGTTGTCTTCAGTTTTTGGATGAACTCTTCTGAGCCGCAGACTATGCCGGCGTAGACCAGCCTTGTGTTCTTATTTATGGTTGTTTCCATTTTGCCAATATTGGTAGCGTCTATGAAGGTTACCTCAACCCTGAACCGCGGAAGCACCTCTTGAAAGAAGGTTAAGGTTCCGCCGTAAAGGTCTCTTGAAGCCACAACATGGTCGCCCTTCGAAACCATTGTAAGGATGGTTGTTGTTATAGCTGCCATTCCAGAGGCGAAGGCGGCCGCATCTTCCAACCCTTCCAGAAGCGCCATTTTTCTCTCGACGGCCCTAACCGTTGGGTTGTCAAACCTCGTGTATAGGTAGCCCTCAGCCTTTCCGCTTACGACGTCGATTGGCTCCTTAGCGCTTGTAAAAGCGAAAGCTGAGGTTTCATAAATTTGTGTGGCAACAGCCCCCAAGGCGTCGGGTTTCTCCCTGCCGTGTACAGCCCTTGTGGAAAAACCAGTCCTCCTTGAAGCCATCCGCTTTCACCTTTAAATCATTGTTTCATGGCTTGCTTGAGAAATAACTTTTTAGGCTTGGCGCTAATATTTTAGACAAAATTGGCTTGTATAGGGGTTCAGCACATAATGTTTGATAGGCAGAAGATTGAGGAAATAGCCAAGGAAAGGGAACGCTGGCAAAAATCAACCTTGCCGAACTGGATTAGGCAGTGTCCAGAACGCCAAAAAGAATTCAAGAATCATTCTGGCATAACAATTAAGGGGTTGTACACGCCAGAAGACGTTAAAGACATGGATTATATGAGGGATTTAGGTTTTCCAGGCGAGTACCCTTTCACGCGGGGTTTGCATGCCACCATGTATCGTGGACGTTTATGGACGATGCGCATGTTCGCCGGCTACGGCACAGCGGAAGACACTAACAAACGTTTCAAATATCTGTTAAGCGAGGGTGAAACTGGGCTAAGCACAGCCTTTGACTATCCAACAATTATGGGCTACGATTCTGACCATCCGATGGCAAGGGGTGAGGTTGGCGTATGTGGGGTAGCCATATCATCACTTCAGGATATGGAAGTCCTCTTCGACGGCATACCGCTAGACAAGGTTACAACTTCCATGACAATTAATGGCCCAGCGTCTGTTCTGCTTGCTATGTACATCGCCGTGGGCGACAAGCAAGGCGTTCCAAGGGAAAAATTGGGCGGCACAACACAAAATGACAATTTGAAGGAGTTCTTCGCCCAGAAGCTGTGCATTTTCCCACCTAAGCCTTCGCTTAAGCTTTCAGTGGACGTGATAGAATACTGTGCTAGACACCTGCCAAAATGGAATCCCATAAGCATAAGCGGATACCACATCCGCGAGGCTGGAGCCACCGCGCTTCAAGAGTTGGCTTTCACACTGTGTGATGGCATAGCCTACGTTGAGGAAACCCTTAAAAGAGGCTTAAAAGTGGACGAATTTGCACCACGCTTGTCATTTTTCTTCGCTTCCCACAACGACTTCTTCGAGGAAATAGCAAAGTTCCGCGCTGCTAGACGCTTATGGGCCAGGATAATGAAGGAGCGTTTCCACACTAGAAACCCACGTTCCATGTGGATGCGCATGCATGTGCAAACTTCTGGCTGCACCCTAACAGCTCAGCAGCCCCTAAACAACATTGTCCGCACAACCATTCAGGCTTTGGCTGCCGTTCTAGGCGGAACTCAGTCGCTTCACACAAACTCCTTCGATGAAGCCTTATGCTTACCAACAGAAGAGTCTGTACGTGTGGCGTTAAGAACCCAGCAGATAATAGCCTACGAAAGCGGAGTGGCAAACACTGTGGACCCGCTTGCCGGCTCCTATTACGTGGAGGCTTTAACCAACGAGATGGAGGAGAAAGCCATGGAATATATCCAAAAAATCGACGACATGGGAGGCGTAATCCCAGCCATAGAGAAGGGCTTCTTCCAGAGGGAAATTGCTGAAAGCGCTTATCGTTACCAGCGGGAGATAGAGGAGAAAAAACGCATAATAGTGGGCGTCAACGAATACGCTATAGAAGGCGAAGAAATTCCAGTTAAACTTTTAAGGGTTGACCCAAGCGTTGAGAAAAAGCAGATAGAGAGGCTGCAGAAGCTGCGAAGAGAACGCGACAACAGAAAAGTTAAGGAAGTGTTGGAAAAACTTCACTATGCAGCTGAAAAGGACGAGAATCTCATGCCAATAATAATTGAGGCTGTTAAGGCTTATGCCACATTGGGTGAGATAATGGATGTCTTGCGAAAAGTTTACGGAGAATACAAAGAACTAATAATAATCTAAAATCTGAATTATTGAAAAGGGTGGAGGCAAATGCAAAGCGGTAGAAAAATAAGGGTTTTAATAGCCAAGCCAGGACTGGACAGTCACGACAGAGGAGCAAAAGTTGTCGCGCGAGCCCTACGCGACGCTGGGATGGAGGTAATCTACACCGGATTGAGGCAGACGCCGGAGCAGATCGTTGAAACAGCCTTGCAAGAAGACGTTGACGTCATAGGGTTAAGCATCTTATCAGGGGCGCACATGGCGCTTTTCCCAAGGATAATGGAGCTTCTCAAGGAAAAGGGCTTAACAGACGTTGTCGTGTTTGCGGGAGGCATAATCCCAGAGGAGGATATCCCAGAGCTTAAAAAGATCGGGATAAAAGAGGTTTTTGGACCTGGAACCCCCACTGAAACAATTATTAAGTATGTGTTGGAGAATGCTCCGAAAAGAAGATAGGAAAAGCCGGTAAAAGCCATTGGTGAAAATTGAAGAAGTAGTTAAAGGTGTTCTCGCCGGGGACAAAAGAAGCGTAGCGAGAGCCATAACCATGGTTGAGAACAGCCCAGAAGAAGCCCAAAGCTTAATTGCGGCGGTTTATCCCAACACCGGAAAAGCCCACATATTAGGCTTGACCGGACCGGGAGGTTCTGGAAAAAGTACCCTAATAGAGAAGATGATCCGCGAATATAGGCGGAGGGGTAAAACGGTGGGCATAATAGCCGTTGACCCAACAAGCCCCTTCACAGGCGGAGCCTTTTTAGGCGACAGAATCCGCATGCAGGAGCTAACCACGGATGACGGCGTTTTCATACGTAGCATGGCGACAAGAAATAATCCGGGAGGAATAGCTAAAGCCACAAAGGATGCTGTAAAAATCTTGGACGCCTCTGGAAAAGACGTGATAATTGTCGAAACTGTTGGCGCCGGGCAGTCGGAAGTGGAGATAATTAAGGTGGCGCAAACAATAATTGTTATTCATGCTCCGGGGCTCGGCGACGAAATTCAAGCCATAAAGGCTGGAATAATGGAGATTGCCGATATATTCGTTATTAATAAGGCAGATCGTGAAAACGCCGACAAAGCTGTGATGGACATTCAAGCCATGCTACAATTAGATAATAAGGAGAAGGCTTGGACGCCGCCGATAATAAAGACTGTTGCCCTCACAGGTGAAGGTGTTCCACAATTGATAGAGAAGATAGAGGAGCATTGGCGGTTTCTCCAGAAGGGATTATTGCACAAAAGAAGTTTAGAGAAAGCCGAAGCGGAGCTTGTTGAAGCCATAAAAGATAAGGTGACAAGCTCAATAATTAAGAAGCTGAAGCGGGAAAAACGCTTCGAGGAGATTTTAAGGCGTATTGTTGACCGAGAAATAGACCCGGTGTCTGCTGCTGAAAAACTTCTAGACCAAATTTTAGAGTAAAGGGCTGAAAAGCATGCCGAAACTTGAAAGGGGTCTCGTGCAAGTTTACACTGGAAACGGGAAGGGCAAAACTTCAGCAGCCTTCGGGTTGGCTTTGAGGGCTGTGGGCAGGGGACTAAAAGTCTACATTATACAGTTTATTAAGGGCGGATTTGATTATGGGGAACTCTACGTTGTGAATAGGTTGCCAAATTTGACGCTGAAAGCCTTTGGAAAAGGGAAATTCGTAACCCAGCAGCCCCCCTCAAAGGAGGATGTTAAGCTTGCGGAAGAAGCCTTCAAGCTGGCAGAAGAAATCATCAAAAGCGGAGAATATGACCTGGTTATATTGGACGAGATTAATGTGGCTTTAAACCTAAAACTCATAAGCCTAGAGAAAGTTTTGGAGCTTATAAAGAGCAAGCCGAAGCACGTGGAGCTGGTTTTAACTGGACGTTATGCACCAAAAGAGATAATTGATGTTGCAGACCTCGTCACGGAAATGCGGGAAGTTAAACACCCCTTCAAGAGGGGCTGCCAAGCAAGGGAAGGGATAGAGTTTTGAAGATGAAGCCGAATGCCGAAAAAGAAGCGAAACAAAATTTTTCAGACGTTGTTAAAACTTCATGGGTTAAGTCCGCCATAATCGTTGGACTAGTTTTTCTCGCCATAGGAATAGCCGCAATATTCATTTTCAAAGCTGTGAATATTGGCAGTTTCCAAATAATTTCAGATGTGAAAGCTTTTGCAAAGGATTATGGCATTTTAGGCGTTTTCCTCGCTACGATACTTGCTGGAACAGTTATCCCGCTCGGAAGCCCGGCACTCGTGGTGGCGGCAGCATCATTAGGAATCCACCCATTACCGCTTGTAGTTACCGCAACAATTGGGTTCACAACAGGCATGACAATAAACTATTTTTTGGCTTATCGCCTAGGGAGAACTTTCGTAATCAAAAGGTTGGGTGCTGAAAAGCTTGAGGAAGCAACGTTTTTATGGAGCCGTTGGGGCTGGATTCTTTACACGCTTTTCGGTCTTATTCCATTTCTGCCAGTAGAGTTTCTGGCGCTGGTCTGCGGACTTTTAAAAGCAAGCATCAAAACCTTTCTCGTTTTGAGTTTTATGCCCAGGCTGATGGTTTTCGCTGTTCTCGCATATTTTGGAGAAGCCATCGGCAGTTGGATTGGAATAATTTAGGCGCGGGCAACCATGCCAACTATCTTCTTATGGGCTGCGGAACAGCAATCAAGGTTTGTGTGCGGCGAACACCCTTAATCTGCTGAACCCTCTCAATTATTTTCCCAAGCTCCTCAACCTTCGCAAACTCCACATAAACAACAACGTCAAACTGTCCAGTCACAGCATGAGCCATCTTAACACCATCAATCTTTAAGGCTGCCTCCGCAACTTCCCAAATCATCCCAGCCTCAGCATTTATCAAAATATAAGCTTCCAACACTAAGCCTCCTACGTATGTTATTCGCTAAACTGAGCATAAAAATTTAGCCCACCAAACCCAAATCAAAATTCTCTCTAACACTTGAATATCCACACATATCAAATATACCACAAACTGAACACCGAACAAACATTAAGCCACTCACCCTTGACGAACTGAGGGCGCGATTAACCCCAATCAAGAGCGACTAATACCCCAGCAAGATTTTTTATGAATGGAAATTTTTCTAAGCAGCTTTCAATTTCTAGTAGGATTTTCGTCACAGCGCTGGGAATTTTTGCTTTTTTATGTTCTACCAACCATCCAAGTGGCAGAAAACTTCGCGTGGTGATTAGGTAGTTTCTAAAACCTGCAATTTTTAAAAGAATCGCCAGTTCTTGTTTTGTTACATATTTTTCTATGGATGGCCGTTTATGGGTGCCGAACCATGATGCTACCTTACTCATGTCAACTGGACACAGCTTGTTTGGAGTGCATAAATAAATCCTGCCTAGTGAAACTCTGCGCATTTCTTGTAAAGCCCTTAATGGCTTGCTGAGATGTTCTAATACGTCTGTGGAGAAGACGAGATCAAAACAGCCGTTCTTAAATGGAAGATTGTGCGCATCTGCAACGATAAAATTAAGACCTAATTCTTTAATGAAAGCTTTTTTATTGATGTCGATCCCTACTGCGAATTGAATTCTTTTAGAAAAATATTTGAGATAACGCCCGTTTCCACATCCTACATCTAAAATGCTTTTTAATTTCGCGAAAAAATTAAGTTGCTCTCCATCCTTTAAGCGAACCCACATATGATGCCATTCACCGAGAGACTTTCCAGCTAAATTGCAGGAAGGCGTGGAATCCAAACTATCACACTCATCCCCTTAAAACTTAGCTTCAAATAGTAGTTAAGCCTTTTAGTTAATCCCCTTGCCCACTCAATTTTAACCGTAAAATCCTCAGATGTCAAGGTTTGGCTATGCCCGATTAGGAAATTATTTATAATGTAACGGTATAACCTCATCATAGTTTCTCCAATCACCCTTTCGCCTCTCAACATTAAAAGGCATTAGCTTAGATATTTCATAGTAATAGGCTCCAAGCTTTGCCCTCAAATGGTAAAACCTTCTCTTTTACACTTGATTGACACCAAAAAACATAAACGTTATGTTCCATATAACAGCGAAACTAAAGTATCAGCATAGAAATGTTGGGTTAATAAGCAAGATGTTCATCGGTTTTCCTAAAACTGGATGTAGAAAATGTGGAGCGTTTGATGAGGAAGTTTTTGAGGGCTTTTCTAATCTCTTTTAATGTTAGTTTTCTCTGTTGGAATTCTGGTTTGAAGGGGTGGGTTTCGCTTTCCAGAAGCTCTTTTAGGCGGGCGTAATAGGCTTCAAACTCTTCTGGCGTGTTGCTCTTAAACTTGAAGATGGCTGTTCCACCCTTCGGGTTTTCCCATCGTTTATCATAAGCTTCTATTGGGTGGGCGGTGCCGAACCGTTCAAGGCTTCTCTCAACTAAAATTTCCTTCTCAACATTTAAAACTACGAGCAGGCCGTTGACTGGTGAAACTTTCGATGTTAAAAGGAAGTCACGGGTAACATTGTCTGGGGCTGTTGAGTCTATAACGACGCTGTAGCCCTTCTTTAGGAGGACGTCCCGCATTTCAGCAATAAGCGAGTAAACAAGAAATTCGTCTCGGCATGGAAAACCTTCATAAAAGAGCATCTGTCTCAGCTCGTCAACACCTATTCTGGCCAGATATGGGTAGTCGGCGACAAGCCTCTTAGCAAGCATGGTTTTGCCTGAACCCGGATAACCGCTTAAAACAATCAGCCACAAACCCTTAAGGTTGCCACCCATACTCAACCCTTAATAGCCACCGCTAATTAAGACTTAAACTTCGCCAAAATAAAAGCGCCTTTAAGATTTTAAAGAACAAAATAAAGGAAAAAGAGTCTAGGCGAGTTTTTCTCCACAGTTTGGACAGAATTTGGCTCCGGCTTGAATCTCGCTTCCGCACTTTGGACACTTGACGGTTGATTGCAGTGGATTTCCACAGTTTAGGCAGAATCTGGCTCCAGCAGGGTTTAATGTTCCACATTTGGGACAGTTAACTCCCCCAACAGCTTGCAGTGGCGCACCACAGTTGCTGCAGAACTTTGCCGTCTGCGGATTCTGGAAATTACATTTTGGACACAACACCATAGGCACCGCCGGTGCAGGCGCCGGTGCAGGCTGAAGCACTTGTGGAAGAATCACCGCTCCAGCTCCAACCGCCGCTCCAGGACTCTTTGATAGGCTTTCGCTTGACTTTTGAACAGTCTCCATTCGTAGAACTTCGGTTGC
This sequence comes from Candidatus Bathyarchaeota archaeon, assembly GCA_018396955.1. Classification (GTDB taxonomy): domain Archaea; phylum Thermoproteota; class Bathyarchaeia; order Bathyarchaeales; family Bathycorpusculaceae; genus JAGTQI01. The sequence continues at coordinate 18,116 of JAGTQI010000004.1, forward strand.
TGCAACACCAGTCTTTACGTAGAACAACCTATCCCTCCATTCGGGCGTTGTGTCAATTCCCTCAAATTTAACGTCTATTAGCTCGAGACCTACCCTTGAAAAGGCATCAAAAAGGGCGTTTTTAGCCACAAGGCTTGTTTCATCCAGCTTACCATAAACCTCTGCAAGGGAATACTGGCTTAATGTGTCGATGAGCCTCTCGTTGAAGTATCCCCTCAAAAAGTCTTGAAGTTTGTCGGTTGAGAAGGCTCCCTGCCCGCCAACCACCTCGTTAACGAAGAGGTTTGGCTCTTCAACCCTAAACCAGAAGCTTCCAAAGAATTTTATTGGGGCAAGCTCCTTCGTCTGGCTTTGAGCGCCAAACCTACCCTGAAACTGTTTAAGGGAAATGAAGATTACAGCGCATCTGAAAGGAACCTTGTCAAACCCGGCGATTTTGGATAATACCTTTGTGAGAAGCGGAAGATTCGCCGTTGTCAAAACGTGGCGCCCAGCCCTAAAAACGTCGTAGGCTTTCCCATCTCTGAAGAAGACTGCAGCTTCGTACTCGTGGACTATTAGGTTGTCTCCCCACGCTATCTCTTCATTGGGGTATCTCCAAACTATGTCTCCTTCCCTTGCACCAGTCCACTCTATAACTTTAGGCATTCAAATTTCACCTCCTTCTAACCCTGTAGCCCCCTTAAGATTTCAGATCTTTGGTTAATCAACATGTCTAGCTCCTCAACCTTTGAAGTTAAACTGTCCATGGCCTGCCTCCACTCTCCCCCGCCAACATCCATCTTAACTATTTTTTCAACATCCAACTTTATAGATTCAGCCTTTTCAATGAGGCTCACATCATACTGGAGAACCTGGTCAAGCTTGTCCTCCCGCACTTTGACGGCGTCGAACATCCCAGCATATCCAGCGACAGCCCTATCTATCCTTTGGGTTACCCTGTCAAGGCGTGACAGCAACGCCTCATATCTGTACGTGTCCTCTCCCGAAAGTTTTTGGACAATTGATGGGTTTGCAAAGTTTCTCCTGAAAATTGTTTTTGCATCCCTAAGCCTATTTACAACTTCCATCCGGACGAGGCGGTCGCTTTCCCTCCGCAGCTCCTTCTCCTTATAGCCCCTATAACCCGGTATATAGCCCATAATTCTCTCTAGGAGGCTTCTTTCCCCGCGAACTTTTTCCAAATAGTCTTTCCCGCTCATCACTTACTCCTCTTGTAGGCAGCTATACCTATAATGGCTATTATAATTAAAAGTATCCCTAGAATTAGAAGTGGGGGCACGACCGCATAGGTTGCTGAAACAACACCAATACAAGTCATGATAACTCCCCAGACAAGGTAGTAAATTGGGTCTTTAGGGCTGAAAAACGAATAAAGCAAGGTGTAAACTCCCAGGGGACCGAAAATCCATGCTGGAAGGTTTAGATATTCAAAGGAAATTATGTTAATGCTATAAATAACAGCTGCAAAACCTAAAGAGGCAACGAGAACCGCAAGGGCTCCAGCACCATAGCCGAATGAGGACGCCTTTCTTTTAGATTCCAACACTTTTCCTCCAGATACAATGATATTTTCCAGCATCGCCCTATTAAAGTTTCACAAAAATGGCTCTATGAAAGTTTAACCGTTACAAAAGCGTGTTCCAGCAAGCTCACTTTATGATTAGCGGGTATATTTCTTTAGCCACGTATTCTAGGTATTTCTCCTTATCCGTAAGGTTGAATATGGTTACTGAGGCGTCCCTGGTTATGCCAACCACATAGCCGTACTCCCTTGATCTAGCTACAATGTACCAAAGATCGCCATGCTTGCAATAGTCCTCAAAAAGCGAAGTGTTCACCAAGTCCGGTCCATAAAGCGAAAGCTTATTCACGTTGGGGATGTCAACATTGTCAAAAAACGTGATTTTTGTGTCTTCAGGGTTTTTTAGATGGAACTCGCGGAGGATTTCAGGCGGTATGCGGGCTTCCACTACACCGCCGACACGATCGAAGAGAATTTCGCTTAGTTTGTTGGCTATAAAGTTGGCTATGCGCTTCTTCTCAACAACAGTTAGGAATGTGGCTTCATCCAGTTTGGAAAAGCTGAAGAGGGCTTCAACCGTGCGGGGTAGGGGCGCGACCTTGCCTCTATGGAAGACGTGGATTATGTAGTCGTGAGAGTAGACGCCCCTAAGCATGTTCTCATCTGGTTTTGGGAGAAGCCCAACAACCTCTGTCACAAGCTTAAACTTGTAGTCGCCCTCCTCATAAGATTCTTCAACACGATAACCTTCAAGCCTAGAAGCCACATCATCCAGTGGGAGCGGTTCTGAAAGCCTAAAAACTTTGCCGGCAACAACCATAAAGCTTCACCTAAACTTGAATAGGAGTTCATTTGCTTAAGAAGTTTAAGGATTAGTTTTAACTTCCCCCGGTCTTTTTGTTCTTTTCCTCACTGTCCTTCGGTCCATTTCCTCAATTTCGCTAATCATTTTATTGAATAGAACGTCTTTACTCCATAAATAAAACCCGTCTTGCGAAGCCTTTTCGTGCGCTTCGTCTCTTCCGAATCCGTTTGCTCTATAATATATATTTCTATTTCTCTTAACTCATGGAAAATTATGTATTTTTCATAGGTTCGCCACATCTCAGAAATCCGTATATCATTTAAGGGAACCTTCACTTCTTGGCAGCATTTGTTGTAATATATTTTTCCTCTGAAAACGACGTTATATGTCGCATTATAATCTTCTATAATCTCATGTGGGACGTAACGAATCTTGTAAGCGTGTTCCGCAAGAATCTTCATAGTCTCCTCAAATAAACCCCGCTTAACAAACTTCATCTTATAAATCCCCAATTTAGAAGGCTTATATTCTCCTCTCCATTTAAAGGTTCAAGATAGCCATGAGTCATGTACCTGAACAAGTTAAGCTTTGCTTAAGGGATTTAGTTGAAAGACTTAAAAAGTTTAGGATAAGGCATGTGATTGTTGGGCAATTCGGTACATTTTTATGGTAGACCCAGAACATCAGCGGACATAGACCTAGTGCTTATTTCACATGTTTCCAAGGGGAAACTGCAAGAAATTTTGGCGAATAGGTACACTTTATATTATAATGGAAAGGCTGTGATGAAGTTTATTGACATATAACCGAACAGGAATAGATATCCTCTTTCCAAACACCGCTGGTCTAAGTCAAGAATCGTTGAAAAGGCTTAAAAGGGTTGAGGTTGATGGAGTACAGATAACTATTCCATGCCCAGAAGACTACGTAATAACCAAGTTGAAGGTAGTAGACCGGACACTTTCGACTTTTCGGATGTTATGTCTGTGCTTCTAAACATGAGTGAGAAAATAGTCTGGGATTACTTGATGAAAAGGGCTGAGGGAGAAGGCTTAGCACATCTTATAAGTATTACAAGGAGGGGTTGAGATGGAGGGCAAGTTAAAGCCGCCGATTTATAGGGATGGAAGCTTTTCTGTCCCTACCGCCACCCGCCGCTATTAACAATTGAGAAGACCATTTTAGGTTTAAGTGCGCCGTGTGCCAGAAAACCCTTGGAAAGCTTAGAATAGCAACTTTGAAGAGGATGTTTAACGATTTCCCAAAGAAGCTAGCAAAAGAATGGATACTTGAAATGGAGGCACGAAAAAAGCTTAGCCGTAACAAACTCTAATCCTTCCAAAAATTTGTCAAAACATATGTTTACCCCGGTTGCTGGTTGCCTAATTGTTTTAATAAGAGTTTTTATCCTCTATTTTATACTGCAGTAGGGAAACGCTAGAGGAAAAGAAGTCGGATGCTGATCAGCGAGGTGATCCTTGAAAACTTCATGAGTTATGAGTATGCCAGGGTGCCCCTTAAACCAGGTGTGAATGTAATTTGCGGTCCCAATGGTGCTGGGAAGTCCTCGCTTTTATTGGCTATTTCTGTGGCTCTTGGACAGTCCTATACTGAACGTTCTAGGAAGCTCAGCGACCTGATCCGTTGGGGTAAGGACCAAGCTCGTGTGACGCTTATACTGGATAATTCTAAGCGTGGTGGTAAGCGTCCAGTTCCAAAGTTTAATAAGGACCAGATTTTCTTGACGCGTGTTTTGAGGCGGGATGGCAAGTACTGGTTTGAGTTGGAGAACCGTGCCGCCTCAAAACAAGATGTGGAAAGGCTTTTAGCCAAATTGGGCGTTGATCCGGACAACATGCTTATTATTATGCATCAGAACATGGTGGAACAGTTTACGATTCTTTCTCCACAGGATAAGCTCCGCATGGTGGAGGCGGCTGTTGGGCTTGAGGCTTACCGCGAAAACGTTCTGGAAGCCCAGAAAAAGCTCACCCGCATACTAAGCCAAGAAGAGTCTATAAGCAAGCTTTTGGAGTCTGCAGAGCAGACCCTTAACTACTGGAGGGAGCAGTACGAAAGGTTTCAAGAGAAGAAGCAGTTGATGGCTAAGAAACGCTTTCTTGAGCGGGAACTTGCATGGGCTGAGGTAAACCGCCGAGAAGACATTGCCAAGGATTTGGAGGCAAAACTCGAGAAGGAACTATCCCTTTTAAGGCAGATTGAGGGCGAAGCCAAAACAGCCCAAGAACAGCTCAAAAATCATCAAAGCCAACTTGAAAGGCTTAAGGGCGAATGGAAGAGAAGCCTCAGCGAAACCATAAACCTTGAAAGGGAGAAGGCTGGAAGTCAAGCTACAATTTCGCTTTGTGAACAGCTAATGGCAGAGGCTTCCTTCATAGAGAACGAAGCCCAAAGCGGCAAACATCCCTTGAAGCTTTTGAAAGCTGAAAATCTAAAGGAGCTTATAGAAAACTCGCGGTTGAAGGTTTCAAAACTTGATCAGGAGTTGGGCAGAAAACTTTCTGAGACGCGGATTCTTGAAGAGCAGATGGAAAAAGTTGGAAGCCAAATTCTTGACACTCGCGTTAGGCTTGCACTTTTAAATTATCGAATGGAAGATGCAAAGTCGAATATTGAGGATTTAGAGGAAGCCCTTAAAGATGCAAAAGCCCAGCTGGAAGCAGCTATTAAAAGGGCTGAGGAGACTGGTCCCAGAATCGCCGTCATAAAGAGTGTTGGCGAAATATTAGATGAAATTCGTGTTACTGATGGGCATTTGGCTGCTTTGGCTGGCGTTTCTGAAGATGTGGAGCGCATGTACGAGTCTTATTCACAGCTTTATTTGGAGCTTAAGGAGAAAGCCCGACTGGCGGCTGAAAACCGGGAAAAAGCCCTAGAAGAGGTTAAGGCACGGATGCAAGCATGGCGAACAGTGATTAAGAGCCTTTTAGACCGTGTAAACTTGGAGTATCGGAAGATTTTGGCAAATTCTCAGGCTTTGGGCGAAGTTAAGCTTGTGAATGAGCATGACATTGAGGCGGCTGGACTTGAAATCCTCGTGGGCTTTAGAGGCGGAAAGCCAGTGCCGCTTAACGCTTACACGCAGAGCGGTGGCGAAAGGACAACAGCCACCATGAGCTTCTTGCTGGCTTTGCAGCAGCATGTGCGCTCGCCCTTCCGTGCGGTGGACGAGTATGACGTGCACATGGACCCGAAGAACCGCGAACTAATAGCTCAAATATTGATTTCAACGGTTGAGGATGCGAATGCGCAATATGTGGTGATTACTCCAAGCCATGTGACCTTCGCAAAGGACAACGTGCACATTATTACTGTTCAAAACGTTGAGGGAAAATCCATAATTAAAGAGGTCACCTAATGCAGTCAAAGAGGGAACGTGCTAAAATTGGGCGGGAAAGGCTTCAGCGGGTTATTGAGATGTGTAAGGCTGTTGAGGAACGCTCCTTAGACCCTTTTCTGGTAGATGTGGACGAAATAATAAGGGTTGTTAGAGAGTTTTTCCCGGAATGGGAGCAGCCCGAAGACCTATGCCTAGACGCTGAGGCAATAAACCGCCTAGCATCGGTTGTTAGGCTTCAGAGCGAATGGGTTAAGCATCGTTCAACGTTGCTTTATACGGACCCCTTCCTGTTAGAGGAGAAGATTAAACGCATGGAGAAGGATGCCATTGTGGAGGCGTTTCTGGGCGCTTGGCACCCAATAGTTGAGTTTGAGCAGATTTCGCTTCACAGCCTAAAAGAGGCACTTCGGTACTGGGTAAGCCTTCCACCGCTGAAAGACAGATGGAAGGAGTTCCCCATGCCGGAGGAGGCTGGTGGAGCCGCCACCCGAGAGGAGCTTATAAGGCTGAGGATTTTGCAGGATAAAGCCTTCACAGAGGAGTTGGAAAACTTCTGGAATGAGTTAAAAAAGCTGGTTAGCGAGGAGGGTGAAGATGGCAGAATCAGGTACTGGGATTTTGTTGGCGCCGAAACCTATGAGGAGACAACCCACAGAGCTTTCATGACAAGCTTTCTCGTAACTTATGGTTATGCAACCCTCGAAGTTCACCCGTTGGAGGAGGAAATTTTCATAAAGCCCTTTGATAGGCAGCAGAGGCGCATAGCCAAAAAACAGCTGGTTTCAATTCCTATAGCCATAACTGTTGAAGAGTGGGAAAAATGGAGGAGAGGAGCAAAAAAGTGAGTAAGAGGAAAGCCGTTTACGCCAGCAAGATGAAACGCGCCGTCCACATGCTCTTCTACCGCAGACACAAGAAGCCCGGAGTGAAAGGCTGGGAGCTGCGAAAGGCTTTGGGCGCTGACTACCCAAAGGTTTTAAGCATATTGGATGAGTACTTGAAGCCGCTGGACTTACAGGTTAAAATGGTCTTTGAAGAAGAAAAACCAAAATCTGAAAAGCCAGCATTGGAAGAGTTGGATAAGGCGAGGTTTTACATAACCTTAAGGGGCGATTTGACGCCTAAAGAGGCTAAGATGGTCGGATGGCGAATAGACGACTTGGCGGGACTAGCCATAACAATAGCCTACATAATATCGAAAAAGGGGAAGGCGCCCCGCAAAGAGGTGGAAGAGCTTTTAAGAGAGAAGCTGCCCGGCTGGAAGGTGGGCTTAAACATAGACCGTTACATACGCTATGGCTATTTAACCCAGGACGAAAATGAACAATTGTATTTGGACTGGCGAACCCGAGCAGAAGTAGACCAAAAAGCACTCATAGACCTAATCTTATCCAAGTAGATGGACTAAACTGTTTCTTCTCCTTCCTAAGCTTATCAATTAGTTTTTGGCTGAACTTGGTTCTTAGAATGGCTATTATTTCCCGAACCTCCAGCCCCTTTTCAACATTTGTCACTCCGATAACCGTTGAAGACTTAACAACCAAAGCACAGTTGGCTCCACCACTAAGCCAACCGGATCCAGCTATCGCTATAACTTCTTTCCCAACAGGAATTGCGCTTGCTTTAACCGCAATCAAAGTTACTTCCAGCGCTGTTTTAAACCCATAACCCATAGTTCTACTTAAAAATTCATGAATTGCCTATTAGGGAGCAGTTCTTCCTAAAACTGCGCGTCAAAAGTTACTTCTTTGAAAATGTATGGTGTTTCCTCAATGATTTTGGCGCCTAAATTTTTCCAATCTCTTTCCAATTTGGCATCTTATGCTCAGCCATTTTTCGCTTTCTGGATATGCAGGCCTAATCCCGGCATAGGCGCTTAAACACACAACATTAGCTTTGAATTCCCTTAATGCCTCTGCAACCCTCAGCGCAGTGGCGCCACTTTCAGATGTTCGACTACAACATGCCCAATTTCCGAATCCTTTATCCTTTTTTTAACAGCCCCAATTAAGGCTGCTGTGTTCTTCCGGTCTCGGCTCATTAAAATAGCGTACAATTTTGTCTCAAAACGTGCGGTCACCTTGATTTAACGTCAATCTACTTGTATAAAAGTATTGACACACTCAAAGTTTAAAACGTAGCAAAATAGTTTAAACACTGCGATTATTTTCTTATTTTTCTGTAGAGATATGCTATAATGTCAATTATAATTATTGCTGTGAGAACCAAGAGGGGACTGCCTAAAAACCGGCTTGGAAAGGATTCTTCTGCTGCATAAACACGGTTAGTGAAGGCGAATATTAACAGTAGTATGTTAACAACAATGATTGCGACTAAATTTTTCTTCATGGTCGCTTTCTGCCCCCTTTTCATTTTTTGGCGTATTTTAGACTATGCTGACGTTTTGTATTTGGAAGTAGCGTTTCATTAGCATTCGGAGGCGTTCAGCGTTTCTTCCATTCTTCCCTATGGCCACGCCCTTATCCCTTGGATGAACAGTTACAACGGCTATTGTTTTGCCGTCTGGTTTCTCGGTTATCCTAACTTCTTGGACATTTGCTGGTTTTAAGGCGTTTTTGATGAACTGGACCGGGTCTTCGGAATACTCTATTATCTCGTGTTTTTTGCCGGTCATCCTCTCCAGAAGCCTTATGTTTCTTCCACCTTTGCCTATGGCTGCGCCGATGTCGCCTTCTTTAACAACCATGATTACGCGGCCTTGCTCCTCGTCGACTATGCAGTCTTTGACGCTGGCGCCGCTTATACTTTCGAAGAGGGCTATATACTTCATTTCTGTGCTGGTGAATTTTATGCCGCTACTCATTCGCTTCCTCCTTCGGCTTCCTCTGTTTCCTTTGACTCCACTAATCTAAGAATTTCTGAATCGCCGGGCTCTCTTATAGTTAACGCTGAAACAAGGAAGGGTTTCCCACAAACAGCAGCTAAATCCGTTGACAAGCCCCTATAAACAATTAATGGGATTTTTGAAAGCTTGCAGTAATATTCTAGGTCGCTGCGGATTTCAGCTGGACAGTTGGACGCCACAATAATCATCTTCGCCTTCCCAGTTTTCGCACTTTGAATTGCTGAGTTTGCACCAAAGGAAACCTTGCCGGTTTTCACGGCTGTTGAGATAGCCTTGTCTATGTCCATCATTTGTTCTCCCTCTTAAGCTCAGAAGTGGACATAAACAACTCCACAAGCCCGGTGCCGACAGGTATGGACTGCCCAACAATAACGTTTTCAGTGACGCCTTCCAACGGGTCGCTTTCGCCTCTAATGGCAGCCTCAACAATATTTGGAACAGTAATCTCGAAGGCTGCCCTCGCCAAGACGCTTGCCTTTTTGCCGCTGACACCGTGCCTGCCTATCTGCTGCACCTCGCCAGTTGCAGTCATCATATCAGCCACAAGCATGACATGACGGATGTCAACGTCCAAGCCTTGCTCCTCCAAAACGCTCTTAGCCTCTTGTATAAGGACGTTTCTGGCGGCTTCAATGCCCAAGGTTTTGGCTATTTCATGAACATTGTTGGTTGTTGTCCTCGTGGCGTCAACGCCGTAAACCTCCAGAACTTTGGGCAGATTCGAGCCATCAGTACGTATAACCCATTCGCCCTGCTCCTCGGTGACCAGAACACGCTTTATCCCTGGAACACCCTTAATATAAAGTGATGAAACCCTGTCAAGTAGCCTTTTAAGGGCTTCCGGCTTCTTTGGTTTTATATGGATGCTGTTTCCTGTTATTTTTACGGTGCAGTTGGCAATCTTAACTCTCTCCTTAAGCTCTTGTATTGTTACGCCCCTGTCCTCCATCATAGCCTTATTCAACTCAACGACGATTTCTCCGCGCACAGGGTCTTGGTATATGGCCTGCGCAATGTTTTCCAGTATGGTGCAAAGTATGTTTCTAGCTATTTTGACTGCTGCCTCCCTGCTCTTGCGGTGCTTCTCGTCCAGGTAGATGACCATTATAGGCGTTGATGGAACTCTTCTGGCGTCGACAATTTCTATGAGCCGCGGCAAGCCCAAAGTCACGTTCTGTTCCCTAACACCGGCATAGTGGAAAGTCCTAAGGGTCATCTGTGTACCCGGCTCGCCTATAGACTGGGCGGAAACTATGCCTACGGCTTCGCCCGGCTCCATTAAGGCGCGCTTATAATGTTCGACTGTCAGCTCTATGGCTTTGTCAACGCCCTCTTTACTGAGCTTCGCCTCTGTTAGGCTCTGCTTCAACTCGCTTATCAGCAGTGGCGTGAGCTGATCTTCAACGGCTTTAAGCTTCTCCTTAATGTATTTCGGAGGCGCCGGCTTACCCTTCCCCATGCCGATTCTTATCTGCTCAACAAGGCGGCTGACGTTCACAGCCTTTCCATGATCGCTTTTGGCAGGGTCAACGCCGTCCTCGCCGTACTTGAACTGGATTATGTCGCCAGTTGAGCTTCTAACAGTTCCGTCATATTCTAGGCGGAGATGCTCTAAAGCGTTGATTAGGCGTCTCTGCATGTAACCGCTCTGCTGCGTTCTAACAGCCGTGTCCACAAGCCCCTCACGTCCTCCCATGGCGTGGAAGAAGAATTCTATGGCGTCTAGGCCCTTCTGGTAGGAGGAGTAGACAAACCCCCTAGCTTTGGGAGATGGGTCGCCGAATTTGAAGTGGGGTAGTGTTCTCCCCAGATAGCCACGCATTATACGTTTTCCACGCACAGCTTGCTGTCCAACACAGGCGCTCATCTGCCCAATATTTAAGCTTGAACCCCTAGCGCCAGTTCGCGTCATTACTATGCCGGAATTTTCAAGGGTAAAGTCTTCATCAGCGATTTTTCCAGATTCATCTCTGGCTTTAGCCAGCTCGTTCATAACATAGATTTCAAAAGAATCCTCAAGGGTTTGTCCGGGAAGTCTAGGAAGTGTGCCGTCACGGTAACTCTTTATAAGCTCCTCAATTCTTTTTTCAACCTTCTCCGTTATCCTCTTTATCTTTGCCTCCGCCTGCGGAGAAAGCACCAGCTCATCATAGGAGTAGGAGAATCCCCGCATTGTTATGAAAAGCTTCAAAAGCCTCGTAATTTTGTTTATAAATTCGCGTCCAACAGCTGTTCCATAGTCCTTAATTATTCTGTGGAGGAGGCTTTCGGACTGCTCAGCCCCTACAGCTTTTCTGTCAATAACACCGCATATGAGTTGACCATTCTTGACAACCACGTAGGCGTCGTAGGGACACTCCTCCTTTAAGCATTTGGCACATCCACGGCAAGTGTTCGCCTTCAAAACATAGTTTAAACCTTTTGGCAAGAATAGGCTGAAGATTTGTTTGCCGCTCCACATGGGCTGAGGCTCTTTTATTTGGGGTTCTGGAAGCGGCCCCTCATAGCCAGCCGCGATTAAGAGGCGGCTCACCTCGTCTTTTGTTAAGTAGTTTGACTTCCTCGTGAAGAGATAAGCAGCCGTAATAAAGTCTCTAATAGCCCCAATTATTGGACCGCCAAAGCGTGGGGAAAGTATTTGATCTTGAACCTGCATTAGGAGGCGGGCTTCTGTTTGGGCTTCCTCGCTTTGTGGTATGTGGAGGTTCATCTCGTCCCCGTCGAAGTCCGCATTATAAGGCGGACAGACGCAAAGGTGTAGGCGGAAAGTCTTGTAGGGCAAGACCCGCACATAATGCGCCATAATGGACATTCTGTGGAGGGACGGTTGACGGTTGAAAATGGCTATATCACCATTTCTTAAGTGACGCTCAACAATGTAGCCTGGCTCCAAAGACTCGGCAATTTTCTCCCTGTCAGTGACAAACTCAAGCCTAATCCTTTTGCCGTCTGGGCGGATAATGTAGAGGGCGCCCGGATATTTAAACGGACCATTTATGACAAGTTTCCGCATCTCCTCAATGTTCCAAGAGGTCACCTTTTCGGGAACTGAAAGCCTCATGGCAACATCCAGCGGAACGCCAACCTCGTTTATGTCGAGGTTTGGATCTGGAGAAATCACCGTGCGAGCTGAGAAGTCAACACGCTTGCCTGAAAGGTTACTTCTAAACCTTCCCTCCTTGCCCTTAAGCCTCTGGGAAAGCGTTTTAAGGGCTCTTCCAGAACGGTGTCTTGCTGGTGGAATGCCAGAAGCCTCATTGTTAAAGTAAGTTGTCACATGATACTGGAGAAGCTCTGACAGGTCTTGAATTATGAGGGTGGGAGCGCCAGCTTCCATGTTCTCTTTTAATCGCTGGTTTATGCGGATTATGTCCACAAGCTTGTGGGTTAAGTCGTCTTCTGAGCGTATGCCAGACTCCAAAGTAATGGAGGGCCGCACATATACTGGCGGAACAGGCAAGACCTGTAGAACCATCCATTCTGGACGAGCCGTTTTGGGTTCTAAACCCAAAAGCTCCAAATCATCATTCGGTATACGTTCAAGTCTCTCCCTAACCATGCTGGGAGTTAGAGGCTGAGAGCCGCCGGGAATTTCTTCACTAAACTTTGTGGGTTTTTCAAAGGTTATCTTGTATTGGGGAGCATTACAATGGGGACAAGTCTTAGCCCTTATCTCTTGAGTTATCCGCCTAAACATTTCATCTGGAACTGATCCCAGCAGCTGGCGGGTTCTATCAATTCTCGCCCTTAACTTTTTAACGGCGTCTTCCGGGAGCAGAATCCGCCCGCAGTTTCGGCATGTGACCCTAAGAAGGTCGTAGATTATTTTTGCAAATTCGATGTGGATTATTGGGACAGCTAGTTCTATATGCCCAAAATGTCCAGGGCAGCGTATAGCTGTGTTGCCGCATGTCTTGCACCTCTGTCTAGGCTCAAGAGTGCCGAGCCTCCCATCCATAAGTCCAGCGGTTATTGGGGCGCCATCCTCGTCGTAGGTGTCAGGCGTCTGAATTTCAACCACTGAAAGTTTCCGTATTTCCTGAGGAGAGAGTAAACCGAAATGGATTTCGTCAACAACCTTATGGGCGACTTCCTCAACAGCCATTTTAAGCCCTCTCCTTAAGCTTTAACTTTGGCGCCACACAGAGGCTCATCAGTTCTTGGAGGAGAAGCTTAAAAGCATAGGAAACTATTACGGGTGAGATTTTAGCTTTATCCTCGCATATCCTGCAGATATACTTCCTCTGTTTTAGGTCGTAGTAGGCTATGTAGCCGCAGTTCTCACAAACATAGAGCGTATACTTGTCGGATTCCTCTAAAAGTCTGTCGCGGAGTAGCATGGCAGCCCCATGCCCGATGAGGCAGTCTCTTTCCATCTCGCCGAAGCGCAGTCCACCTCCGCGGGCTCTACCTTCCGTCGGCTGCCTCGTTAACATTTGCACTTGTCCTCTGGCTCTTGCGTGGATTTTGTCTGCAACCATATGGTGGAGCTTCTGATAGTAGACTATGCCTACGAAAATGTCTGCCACAAACTTTTCACCTGTCACACCGTTGTAGAAGACCTCTTTTCCAGTGTGGCTGAAGCCGAGCTTTATTAGGGTTTTTCTCAGGTCTTCAGCCTTCTCATTTGAGAAGGGTGTTCCGTCAACCGGTCTGCCTCGTAGAGCTGCAACTTTTCCAGCTATGGATTCAATGAACTGTCCAATTGTCATTCTTGACGGGATAGCGTGGGGATTAATTATAATGTCTGGGACTATGCCGTCCTCTGTGAAGGGCATATCCTCCTGTGGTACAATAAGCCCGATAACGCCTTTCTGTCCGTGGCGGGATGCAAACTTGTCGCCAAGCTCCGGGATTCTCTGGTCTCTAACCCTAACCTTGACAAGCTTGCTACCTTCACCAGACTCCGTTATGAAGACAGCGTCAACAATTCCGGTTTCTGATGGACGCATGTCCACGGAAGTGTCCCGCATTGATGGACCTTTAACCTCAAACTCTTTGTATTCTTCAAGGAATCTCGGTGGGCTTGTTCTTCCTATAAGAACGTCTCCGCCGGCGACTTGAGCTTCTAGGCTTATTATGCCGTCGGGCTCCAGAAGCCTATAATATTGTTCGCCTCTGAAGCCTCTTATTCCAGGTTCTGGCACGACGAATTTGTCTTTTAGTCCGCCCATGTATTGGCGGCATTCAGCCTCGTATATGCGGTAAAATGTGGAGCGTCCTAAGCCCCTTTCAATTGAGGCTTTGTTGAAGATTAGGGCGTCCTCCATGTTATAGCCTTCATAGGATAAAACAGCCACAATGCAGTTCTGCCCGGATGGGCGGAGCTTATAGCCCATAACCTCCATTAAGGCTGTTTCAACCAGTGGCGTCTGGGGATAATGGAGTATGTGGGACCTTGAATCAACACGTAATGGGAAGTTAGTGGCGAAAACGCCGAGAGCTTGCTTGGCCATAGCCGCCTGATAAGAGTTGCGGGGTGACTGGTTGTGTTCCGCGTATGGTATTGTTGAGGCGCAAATCCCGAGAATTGTGTAAGTTGCAATTTCCAGATGGGTGTGCTCCGGGGTTAGTTCTTCAATGTTTATGGCGACATAGGCATTTTCCTCCTCTTCAGCATCCAAATACTCGATTATGCCGTTCTTAACGAGGTCCTCCCATGACCACTCGCCGCGGGTAATCTTTTCTATGTGTTCCGGCTGAAGCCTTGAAACGCCATTTTCAACTATTATTAATGGTCTTCTAACCCTTCCCTCATCACAGTTAACATAGATTTCCTCTCTTTCGCCATACTCTTTGGAGAAGTATGCGATGTTGACTTCTGTTGATATTTCTCCCATACGTCGCCGTTGCCTAAACTCGTTAACAACTTTTTCTGGAGCGGTACAATAGCCCACTATTGTTCCGTCCACGAAGACTTTTGCGCCGTAACGCTTCAGCGTTTCATTCGCCTCATATACTGGCGTGACGCCCATGCTGAACAATATTTGCTTGATCTTCTCTGGATTAACACCGACAGATATGGAAGCAGACAATGCTAGATTCTTGACTAAGCCGCAATTTGAGCCTTCCGGCGTCTCGTTTGGGCATAGGCGCCCCCAATGGGTTGAGTGCAAGTCTCTAGCCTCAAAGTTTGGCTGGCTTCTGCTAAGCGGAGATTGAAGCCTTCTCAAGTGGCTTAAGGTGGAAAGGTAATTTGTTCTGTCGAGGAGTTGTGTTACACCGACGCGTCCCCTTCCCCAGTTTCCAGTGGCAAGCGCATGTTGAAGCCTCTCGGTTATTATTCCGGGGCGAACAGCTGCAGAAACCGTAATTATTGGTCCTTTAACGCCTATCCTTTCAAGCTGGTATTTAATGTCTCTTACAAGGTTTCTGAAGGCTACACGGAACAAGTCTGCTAGGAGTGGCCCCGCAAGCCTCAAACGCTTGTTCTTAAAGTGGTCTTTGTCGTCTGGTTTTCGCCTTCCAAGTTTCAGCTCTATAACTCTGCATGCCATCTCACCCAAGAATATGGCTTTGTCGCGGCGGCTTTGACTTGTTCTTCCAAGATGGGGCAAGAAGTTTTTGTCTATGGCTGCCTCAGCCTTCTGAATGCGGTATTCTTCAACCTGCCCGTGGGCTACACGGTTTCCTATATATAATATCGCATCTCTAACAGTGTCGACGCCTATAGCCTTTTCAAAGGATGGTTCCAGCTCACTTTGAATTTCCTCATCAACAGAAACAGCTTCAGCAATCTCCTTGTCAGACTCAAGCCCCAGGGCACGCATAACAATGACAAAGGGGACTTCTGTCGGCACTCCAGGCATTGTGACGTATAAGGCGCCGTCAGACTTCATTTTCAGCTCTATCCTCGCCCTAAAGCCAACGGTCGTGGAGAATAGCTTGGCTTGATAAACTGGCGCGGCGCCCTTCTCGTCTATATCAACGATTATGCGGTTTGGAGCCAAGTCCTCCATAGCCACAATAACACGTTCAGAACCGTTAACAATGAAGTAGCCGCCGGGGTCGTCTGGGTCTTCGCCGACAGCTATCAGTTCTTCTCGGGAAAGCTGAGACAAGAAGCAAAGTTTAGATTTTAGCATTACTGGGATGTTGCCAATAAAAACGAGTTCTGTGTCCTGTTCTCTGCCGTCCACAACTGGCGTCATTTCAAGGGCAATGGGCGCCGCGTAAGTGAGGTTGCGGAGCCTAGCCTCTATTGGGTAGATTTCATGTTTTGTGCCGTCAACCTCCGTCACATATGGACCGCTAATCCGCGTTTGTGGGTCAATTATCCAGACTTGCCCAAGCTTAACGGTGTATGGGCATTCTGGAACCTCTATTGGGATTTCTCCAACCTCGTCTATAACCTCTTGTAAGCCGTGGTCTATGAACTCGTTGTAGGAGTCTAAGTGCTGGCGGACCAGCCCCTTCTCTCTAAAGAAAGCCTTTAAAAGCGTATTAACATCTTCTTTTGAAAGCTTAACCATTAAGAGTTAACCCCCGCAATTCCCACTTTAACCTGGCGATGGAGAGGCGAACAGGGTGCGGGTTTCCTCAAACTTTTAATTTCCTCCGCTTTTTGGGTCATCCAGTTTTAAAAAGTCTCCAATATATTGAAGCTAAACACGTAAAACTGCACAGCTCACTAATAAACTTTTTTGTGGAAAAATAATGCTCAAGCCCCACACTGCAAAGAAAACCAACATTTATTGGGCTTTTCCAAACCCAATAGAAGCTACCCCTCCATTTTTCCGGTTTCGAAAATGCAGTCGGTAAGCTTAAATCTCATTATCCAATTTTTGAAAGAATGGGCGGCGGTAGCCAAGCCAGGTTAAAGGCGGAGGACTCAAGGTTGGTGTTTAGAAGGGCTAGACCCCTATGAGCCATCCTCTCCCGTAGGGGTTCGCCGGTTCAAATCCGGCCCGCCGCACCACCGCCTTTTTATCCCGTTAAATTTTGCATGTGAATATGTTTGCTAGGAGTTCGCCGTGCCAGATTTTGCGGTCTTTAATTATGGTGATTCCGGTGTTTTCTGCCGCTTCTTTAAACCTTTTTGAGGCGGCTGTTATTATGACTAGGGTTGCTTCTGGAAGCTTTGTTTTTAATGCTTTTAAGAAGCTTTCATAGAGTTTGCGGACTCCCTCTTTTGGGTTTGCCCTCAACCCGTAGGGTGGATTTACAACTATGAAGTCGAATTGTGCTTCCGGGTAGTCTTGGGGTTTTGTGGCGTCTCCAATTTTGAAACTTATCGTTTCGTGTACACCCGCTTTTTTGGCGTTTTCAATTCCGCCTTGCACGTGTTTGGCGAACTTTTCCATGGCGCAGATTTTGCACGCGCTTTCCAATTTTTGTTGGGCTAGCGCTTCAGCCCTTATTTTTTCGAAGGTTTCTTGGTTGCAGATTTTGAGTCTAAGGAAGGCGAAATCTTTTCGCAAATGGTTTGGCGGGATGCCGCTAGCCTCTAATGCAGCCTCAATTGGGATGGTGGCGCCCCCACACATGGGGTCGATGAGGGAATTGGCTGGTGTCCAATCGCCTATCCGGAGCATGGCTGAGGCTATTGTTGGTTTTAGGGCTGCTGGATGGCTGTATACGCGGTAGCCACGCTTGTGTAGGGATGCACCTGTGGTGTTTACTCCCATGATGAAGTCGCTGTTTCTTACTAGGCAGTATATTTCAACATCTGGCTCATCCAAGTTCACTTTCAGCCTTTTACCCGTCGCATTAGCGAAAGAGTCTATTACTGCTTGTCCAACAACGCGTGAAACATCCATGCTTGTGAAGTTGTGCACGCCCACTCTTTCGCTTCTTATTGCGAAGGTCTGCTGTGCGTCCAATATCCAAGTGTAGTCTAAACTTTTTGCAAGCCTGTAAATGTCGTTTAGGCTTTGGAAGGTTGACCCGTAAAGTTCAATGAAAACCTTATTAATGGTTGAGGCCTTCAAGTTTAGGAGGTAAACGTCTTCTAGGTTTCCATGGAAAGCTATTCTCCCAACATCCTGTTCAGTTTTAACCCCTATCAAGCTTTCAACCTCTCTTGAGGCTACATCCTCAAGCCCTATGACTGTTGTTGCGAAAAATCTTAGCTTCTCCATTTCTCTAGAAATAAGTGGGGGACGCGCGGTGCTTTAACAATTGCTATGCTATTACATAAAAGCATAGTTGGGGCACAAAGGCATATATCTCCCATTGTACTTTTGAAGATGTTTAAAGGCGAAGTTTGAAATGGCTCTTGACGAAAAAATATTGCAGTTGAAAAGAGAGAAGAAAGCCATTATTTTAGCTCATAACTATCAGAGGCCAGAAGTCCAAGACATAGCCGACTACGTGGGGGATAGTATAGAGCTCAGCAGAAAAGCCATGGAAGAGAAGGAAGCAGAAATAATTGTTTTTGCAGCTGTGGATTTTATGGCTGAATCCGCAGCCATTCTTAACCCGGAAAAGAAGGTTTTGCTGCCTTCTGCTGGTGCCCGGTGTCCTATGGCTCAAATGCTGACTGTTGATGAGATTAAGAGGTGGCGTGTGCTTTACCCTCTTGTGCCTCTGGTTTTGTACGTTAACACTTTGGCTTCTGCAAAGGCTTACTGCGATGTGTGCTGCACTTCAGCTAATGCTGTTGAAGTGATAAATGCCTTGGACGCTGAAACAGTTCTTTTTGGACCAGACCACAATCTGGCTGAATACGTACAGGAAAAGACTGGGAAAACAATTATACCAATTCCGGAACGTGGCTTCTGCCCAACTCATCTTCTCTTTCAACCGGAAGAAGTGCAGGCTTTAAAGGCTGATTACCCCGACGCTGTTGTAATGGTTCATCCAGAATGCACGGCTGAGATGCGGAAGATAGCCGATTTTGTTGGAAGCACTTCTCAGATGTGCCAATACGCAAAGAAGAGCAACGCTGAAATATTTATTGTTGCGACGGAGGAGGGGCTTCTGCACCGTTTAAGGAGGGAGAATCCAAGCAAACGTTTTGTTTTGGCTTATGAGGGGGCCGTCTGCCCCAACATGAAGCTGAACACTCTTGAAAGGATTTACCTATCTTTAAGAAACGAAAGGCATGTGGTTAAGGTTCCAGAACCAATAGCTAGCAAAGCCAGAAAAGCCTTAGAAAAAATGTTTGAGATAACGCATTAAAAGCCCTTCAAAGCGAAACAATCACTGTTTTGAGAAGCTTAACACCCCTTTTTGACGAGAGTTCATCGCTTAGCCTACGAATCTCCGCAGCGTCGCCCTTAACCGCTATGGCTTCTAGGCAGTCCCGCCCGGTTAAGTGAATATGCATTGTTGAAGAGATTATATTGGCGTAATGGTGCTGCACATCCGTTAGGGCATCCTCTAAACCCCTAACCTCATGATCGTAGAGAAGCATCAAAACCCCGGCTTGGAGACCCTTCTCTTCTTGAAGCCACTTACGCTCAGAAACAAAAAGCCTAACAGCGTCTTGAACAGCCTTAGAACGTTTTTCGTAGCCCATTTTTCGGATTACCTCGTCAAAGTCCCTTAAAAGGTCTGGTGGAAAGGTTACACTCACGCGCACTATTTTCTCGGTTTTCGCCATTGGAACCCCAGTTTAATTTTCACCTTAAACCATAAAGTTTTTGCCCAACAAACCTTTAATTTAGCGCTTAAACGTTAAGTAGGAGCGCGAAGTTTATATCAGAAAATGACTTTGAGTTGAGGCGTATCAGAGAAAGAAAACTGCGTGAATTGAGGAAAGCGTTTGAGGAGAAGAAAGTTTGAACGGACAAGTAATCCATATTACGGATTCAAATTTCAAAGAAATAGTGAGCAAAAATCCGCTCGTGCTTGTTGACTTCTTTGCAGACTGGTGTATGCCATGCAGAATGATGGCGCCGGTTATAGAGGAACTGGCAAAAAAGTATGCTGGCAAAGTTCTTATTGGAAAAATCAATGTTGATGAAAATCCAGCAACAGCCGACCGTTTTCAAGTTTTCAGCATACCAACCCTTGTAATTCTTAAGGCTGGAGAAGAAGTTGATAGGATAGTCGGCTTTGTCCCTAAAAGCGAAGTTGAAGCCCGCCTCAAGAAATATTTGGAGCGATAGGGACATGGACTTGCACGAGCGCAGAGTTATAGGAGCCCTTCTATTACTTTTAGGCGTATCATTATTCGCTATAGGCTTATATACGGGGCATTTGGAGGTTGTAATCAAGCTTTTAAAAGAGGCCTTCGGACCTCTAGGCTTTTAGCGGAAAATAAAAACACTTAACTTCGCATAGCCTAACCTATTTGATTTATTTGATGGGGTGAATTTGTGAGCCCAAAAATTGAAGGTGAAGATGGCGAGAAAGAGGCAATCCTTGAAACTGCAAAGCTCATGCTAGCCGCAGCAAGAACAGCCCCAAAAACGGCTGGAATAGACGACATCCTAACACTAATTGTTTACGGCGAAGAAAAGAATGCCATAGCCGAAAAAATGGAAGAGATAGCTGAACAAAGAAAAATCGACGGATTCAGACGAGACGCGAGAAACGTGAGAGATTCAGAAGCCGTTGTCCTAATAGGGGTTAGGGGGAGTAAAAGTATAGGAATCAACTGTGGAGCATGCGGCTACAAAAACTGCAGTGAATTTGAAGAAGCAAAAAGGCATGTGGGACAAGACTTTACTGGTCCAACATGCCTTTTCAAGGCTTTAGACATTGGGATAGCCCTTGGCTCAGCCGTTAAAATTGCAAGCCTCTTGAACATTGACAACCGCATAATGTACCGTATAGGCACGGCTGCGCTAAAGCTGAACTTAATGCCCGAAGCAACAGTTGTAATGGGTGTACCTCTTTCGGCAAAGGGCAAAAACATATATTTTGACAGAAAATGGCCTTAAATCCGCTTTAACTTTGGCCCTTCATTTTTTCGTACATTTTCTCCAAAGTCCACTTGACACTTGACTTAAGCTCTTTTAGGCGTTCTGCATCAAAGTTTTTGATGTGGATTTCACGGATTATGTCGCCGTCCTTAACAATGTTGTAGGAAAAAATTTCTTCAGGCTTAAGCTTTCCAGCCTTGGCTAGTTCGCCGTTCTTCTGCTCCATTTTTGCCAGAACCCTCTCAACTAAAAACTGGTTAAACGGCGGCGTGTTAACGTTGAATTTTTTGTCTTCGTCTAAGACAATTTTTAGAAAGCCTTCACCAACATAGATTTTTGCGAGCGGCTCGCCGGCGGCAGTTTTTATGGGAATAACCTCCTTAAACTCCGGCACTTGTGCTGGCGGCTGAATCACAATTTCTTCTCTTGCTGGCACAACTTCTGATGGCGGTGTTGGAGATGGGGCTTTAACAATTTCTGCCCGTTTAAACCCTTTAGCCAAAAGAACAGAGTTCACGGCTTCCAAGATTAATTTTAGCTCTATAAGCTCTGATTCAAGCTTTTCAACTCTTCTTTCAAGCTTCTTTTTGAAGGCTAGAAGCCTCTTAACCTCTTCAGCCTCTTCGGACATAAATGCTCACAGCTGAAATATATGCGGTGTTCTGGCTTATCAAACCTTTGATGGATAAACCGAAAGTTCAGAGGGTCTCCGCCAGTGTGCAATCTTCAAGGTTCGGCTTTGGGTTGGCATACTCTTCAATTTTTACTCTAAACTCCTTTTCAAGAAAGTTTTCAAATTCCTGGAAAACGGCGCTGTCTGTGAAATTCAGCTTGACACAAGTGTTCCGCCCCTCCGTGAAGGGACTCAGATCGTAGAGGGCAACCCTTTTTGAAAATTCTGGATTCGCAAGGAAAAGGTTTAGGAGGCTTTCAGGCGGCGTTTCGGTGAAAACCCAAGCCATGTAAGAGGCTTCAACAACTCGGTAGGATAAGCCTTCACGAACAACACACTTTCTGTTTTGAGCAATGTTACGGAAGGATGATGGATGAATGTTTCGAGTTAAAAGGAAATTGTGATATTTGCGGTCAACCTCAACCCAGTCTTCACTTTCAGAGGTTTTCCAACCGCGAAACCTGCAAGTTTCCTTAAATTTTTTTAGAATCTCCCAAACCCTTGATGTTCTCATCTTTCTTACACAAACCTCTCTGTTAGAATTTTCTAGAAGAGTATTCTATCCCACAGATTTAAACTTATTTGTCAGCTTATTTGCAAAAATGCAGCTTTAAAAATTAAAAATTGAAAGATTGTAGGTTAAAAATTGTTTTTATGACAATTTTCCGGAAATGCAAAAGGATGTTTTCGATAGCATTATTAAGATAGGAAACACGCGGACAGATTACATAGCCATTTCATTGCTTTTTCCGCTGCTATTTAATCGAACACTTTCCGATTTTAAACTGTTTTTTCTACATTTTTCCGACAACAAATGATATATTACCTAGGCGTGTTCTAGATAGGGAATGCTAGCAGGGCTACAAGTTGCGCGTCAAAAACAACATGTTAAGCCTCGACTCCACCGACATCAAAATATTGGAAATGCTGCAAGAGGACGCACGGCAAACCTACACAACTATTGGCAAACGCTTAGGAATAGCCCATTCAACAGTCTATGATAGGATAAAACGAATGGAGCAGCATGGCATAATAAAAAAGTACACGGCGCTCGTAGACGCTGAAAAGGCTGGAGCCAAAAACATAACAGCCATAATGACAATAATCACAGACCCAAAAGAAAGCGAGAAAGTAGCAGAAAAACTCTGCGGAGTTCCCCAAGTTACAGAAGTTTACACATCCTTATCTGAAGAACTTCAAATAATAGCAAAGGTCACAGCCGAAAACCAGGAAAGCCTCCACGAGTTTATCGCAAGCACAATTGCGCCGCTTCCAGGAGTCCTCAGAATCCGCACATCCATAATCACAAAAAAGTTTAAGGAAACCCAACCTTTAATAGTAAATGACCCGAAAAAGTTAACACCAACAGAGAACAAAAACAGGCAATAAGAAGGGGAAATAAAAGTGAAAAAGGAAACGGAAATAAAAGCTTTGAAAACCGTTCCAAGAGAAAAAGCCTTCTACTTCTTCACATCAATAGGGAATTATACGGGAGAAAGCGCCTCATCCCTAAAAGAGTTTATGGAAAAAATAAACGAGGTTAACGTAAAATCTTTAGAGTTTCACCTATACCGCGGAGACTTCGAAAAATGGATAAACGAAGTCCTAGAGGACGCTACGCTAGCTGAAGAAGTAAGAAAATTGAAGATGGCAAACTTGATGGGAGAAAGTCTTCGAAACCAATTATACATTATGGTAGCTAGAGAACTAAAGCATCTAACAGAAAATATCTCAGTTGTATAAAAACCTTTTAAAGAAGAACTTGAAAGCTCTGCCTCCGCAATCAAATCGGATATTTTTAAATTTCCGGCGGATTCCGGATAAAAACTAAGACGGGCTTTTCCGTATACGCCTGCCTCTTCAACAGCTTTACCAATAGCTTTGTTTTCATGTAAAAGTCCATGTATTAATTTTATTGTTTCTTTGTCTGAATGTTCTATCAAAACCCAACTGGACCATCCAATATAGACCTTTGCGCCTTTTGTATCACAGAACGCCTTTGCCATAGATTGACCCGCTGTTAGATTGAGAGTTTGGCACCCCATTGCAATAACTATGCTTTTTGGAAAAGTGCCCTCCAACTCCTTTACGAAATCTGATGTGAAAGCAAAATACTCTTTAATTATTCCAGAAATATTTAGCTCACCTTTAACTAAGAGCCCTTTATTTTGCAGTTCTTCATAGTTTGTGCTAACATAATGCTCAGATGTGAAGAAGTCTACTGCTGAACCATCTTTTCGCAGTGCGGCATGAGTTCTTAAAATTATTATGCCATAATTGCCTTTAGCCAATCCCTTGAAAAATTCAACTTTTGTCCGGGTGTGATTATAATATGTAACTTTAAAACCGAAATCATTCAAAATTTTGGTCACGTTATCAACAAAGGCTTTGTTGTAAAGATCTTCGCTTAGCTGGTCGATTATTGCAGCTTTAAGCGAGAACCTAACCTCGCTCTCTGAGGCTCGCCAGAAAAACTGGTATATTATTGCGCCTAAAATTATAATGGCTGCTAGCGTTATTGAAATTACCAGCAATTTCTTGTTAAGTAAGGGTTTCTCTGCCTTTTTTTCTCGAATCTTTTTAATTTTCTTAGTGTTTTCTGGCATGGGTAAAATGGCCTTCTAACGTGTTTTTCTATGGTATATTAAGAGTATGGTTTAGAGTTTTTGCGGGTCTATTCTTTTTATTCCCGGTATTGTGTCGAACACCTCGTCTGTTGATATTATTGTGTGGTCTGGAACTTGGTTTAGGGCTGTAGCCGCATAATAAGCATCAAATAATGACTCTATTCTGTATTGCCGCATTAGTGTAAGGGCTAGGAGGTCTATTTGGTAGGTTGTTTCAACAAACTTTAGGTTTTCTATGGCCGTGAGCGCCGCTGCCCTGGAGATGTACTCGTCTAGGCTGACGCCCTCCTTCTTTGAAACGTAATAGAGCTCGTGGAGGCTTTCTCTTGAGGCATAAACTATGCCTAATTCTCCTTTGACAATTTTTGTGAAGACTTTGTCTGCAACTGGTTTAAGTCTGTCCTCTTCCTTCACATATGCATAAAGCATGTCTGTTTCAATCATCAAGTTTGTTTTCTCCTTCTTGACCTTTGCACAGCATTTTCTAACGCGGATTTTTCCGCCAAGGCTTTTAGTTCCCTTCTATCTAGCTTGGTTGGAAGCCATGAGCGGGCATGCTCATGAGGTTTTGTTGGCAGCGGAATTGTTACGAAAAACGATCCTGCTGGAATTATTATTGCCCTTGTCTTTTTAATGCCAAACTCCTTTGGAATTGTCATTCTCCCTCTATCATCAACTGTGACCATTGCCATCGCTTTATCCCACTAAATCTTTTAAACCCACAAATATAAATTTTGCCCACAATAAAATATACGAAAAGAAATATAGAAAATTATTTTCTCTTGCGCTTTGTTAGGCTTAGAAGCGAGGCGAGTAGTGCCATTAGCATTGTGTATGCGATTATTGGCGTTGTTGGGGTGTTTTTGGTTAGGGCTATTGAGTATCCGCCAACCGGAATGGCTGATACTGTTACTTTAGCGGGGTCTGACTGGGCTGTGTTGCCTGCTGCATCTGTGACTTTCAGCGTTATGTAATATGTGCCTGTTGCTGTTGGCTTGAATGTGAAGGTATTGGAGGTTGCTCCTGGAACTGGCTGGTTGTTAACGTACCATTGGTATGTGTAGGGTGGTGTTCCGCCGCTTACTGTGGATGTGAAGGTTATTTGCTGGCCGATTAGTATTGAGGCGGACATGGGGCTTATTGAAACTGTTAATGGCGGGACTTGTCTGAAGAAGGCTTTTAGAACATAGTTGGCGTTCATTGTAACAGTGTAGGTTGTGGCTGTGCCGACGTTTGTGCCGTTGAGCTCCCAGTGGTCAAAGATGTAGCCGCTGCTTGGAATTGCCGTTACTTGAACTTGTGAGCCTGCAGCATAACTGTATGTGCCCGGCGCGGGGTTTGTTGTTCCGCCAGGGGTTGTTTCAATTTTAAGCGTGTAGGTTATCACAACTGTGGTGTAATGGGCTGTAGCAGTTTTCGGCGCATTTATAATCACTGTTATTGGGTTTACGCCTGCTCCTTGGGACATGCCGTCAACATCCCAGTAGTTGAAGTTGTAGCCGGATACTGGTTGAGCTGTTAATGTTACTGATGTGTAGGCGTCATACCACCAGCTATTGAGCGGACCTGACTCGCCAGGCGGGTTTCTTGTAGGTTGTGGGCTTAGGCCCGCTGGGTCTGTAACTACGGTTAAGAGGTGTTGGGTTTTCCAGTTGGCCACCGCCGTTTTTGGTGCGTTCATTGTTATTGGGTTGCTTTGGGCGTAGTTTGTTCCTGAAGCGTCGCCGCTCCAGCTTGTGAATACTCGGCGGGTTCCGTTTCCATGGTCAACTAAGCCAGTATCCAGCGTTGCGTAGGCTGTTGCTCCGCTTGGGTACCAGCCTTCACCGCCCACTGTGCCGAAGGGGGAGACCACCGTCAAGTAGTATTCGAGGATATAGTGGGCGGTGGCTGTATGATTAGCGTC
>JAGTQI010000056.1:0-781 GCA_018396955.1 Candidatus Bathyarchaeota archaeon
GTTGAAGTCCCATTTTAGCCTAAAATAGAAGAAGGGTTCCTTCCACATCTCAACGAGGACTGGCTTGCCGAAAATTTTGGCTAGGTCTAAAATAAAGTCTTTGTTTTCTTCGTAGAAGTCTTTTGTGAAGCGGATTGCCGCCTCATAATCCTCTTTTGATAAGCCTATACCCTCTAAAACTTCTATGCAGAGCTTAAACCTTGTGACAAACTCTTTTTTGGCTTGTTCTAGGTCTGTGCAGAAGGCGTGGCAGTCTGGCATCGTGAAGGCCCTAAGCCTTCTCAAGCCTACAACCTCACCGCTTTTTTCTCTTCTAAAACTGTAACGGGTTAACTCGTAAACTTTCAGGGGCATATGCCTATAAGAAAACTGCGTGTCATGAACCATTAAGAACTGCCCAAAGCAAGCGGCAAACCGCAGAAAGAGTTCTTTATCCTCGGATTTTAGAAGGTACTGCCTAGCCGGAAAACGGTTCAAATAATCCGCCAAGCTTGGATGACTGAAATCATACATGACTGGGGTTTCAACTTCCATAGCACCGTATTCCATAGCCTTAGCAGTCACATACTGTTCTATGAGCGATTTTATGAGCCTACCTTTTGGGTACCAGCGGATATTTCCAGGGTCGCTTCCAGCTTCGTAGTCGGCTATTTCAAGCCTCTTCATCAAGGGCACGTGAGGAGGCATTTGCTGGCTAGCCCTAACTTTTGAAATTTCATATTTAGCAAACTTTTCAAGGTTCTCGTGCCCATGGAAGTCAAACTCCTCCACTGGAATCATT
>JAGTQI010000056.1:797-9049 GCA_018396955.1 Candidatus Bathyarchaeota archaeon
CACTGGAATCATTTCGCCGTCAGGCTGGAGAATGTACCAGAAGGATTCCAGCTTTTCTTCGGCCTTAAGTGCCTCTGAAACTTTTTCGGCTTCCTTTTCCTTCTTCGCTGGTAGTATAACACGGGACTGTTCTGCTAACGGATGCCCCTTTATTGATATTGTGAATTGTTTGTTCCAGCCGAAGGGTGCCCGATATGTTTCTATGCCTTCATCTTTTGCATAAGCCTCCATGGCTTTTACAACTTTTAGTGCCTCTGATGGTTTGGCGAGGTCGCTGCTGAGGTGAGCGTAGGGATAGATTAGAATTCGGTTCACCTTCAACTTTTCAAGGAAAGCTTTAACCTCTTCGATGGCTTTTTTGGCTGCTGTTTCGTCGTCGCCTTCTTCCACTGCAGTGAACAAAACAACTATTTCTTCAAGGCGTTTTGTCTCCTTGTCTGTTTCTTCGGCTATGGCGATTTCTTTCTGGATGGGCTTGTACTCGATGTAGTCGGAGTGCAGTTGCAGTATCCTCATTTTCGCCTATCCCCCTCTAGTTTTTACACGCCTTTATACCGCCACTGCTCAATTTTCCTCTCCTTTTTAGTCTTCTTCTTAAAATCCTTGTAATGGCTTTCGCATAGGTATGCGCGCCTTTCACCGCTGCCTAAGGTTAATCCAGCCATTCTAACTTTGATCGCTGAAAGGGAACGTTTAGCCTCTTTGCCGCATCCCGAAACACTGCATTTAACGCCCTTTGCAACACGTCCCAAAGGCTTAACCTCACATTGGCTTATGCCTTTTTCGGCTTTAAAAGAATACAATGCACTTCAACGCTTAATTCCTTTTTCGTACAACACGCTCGCCCTCCGGTAAATCTCGTTTTTATCGCCGAGAAAGGTTGGACCAACACCTTCAACAACTGTTGAAGCTGCGGCGGAACCGACACAAGCGCACCATAAGGCTTCTTTGCCGCGGACATATTCCGCTAAGAAACCACCAATAAACGCGTCTCCAGCACCCGTAGGATCGACAAGTTTGTTGGGCGTACATGCTGGAATCTCATAGACCGCCCCACCTATTGATAGCACTGCTCCCTTCATGCCCATGGTTACTATGACTATTTCAACGCCAAAGTCGTGGACAACCTTTATGGCTGACTGTAAATCAGCCATGCCAGTGGCAGCCTCAATCTCGTCTTGCGAAGACTTATATACATCTATAAGTTCGAGTATATGCTTATCCTTCAGCGTCTCGTTCACCACAAAACCATTCTCATCAAAAACTCGAACAAGTCCCTGCGGATCTAAGGATAACACATCAGCGGATTTTGCCAGTTTTTCAGCAACTTCGTATGAGATTTCGTTGGCTATTGGAGCTAAGTGAACGGCTTTAGCTTCCGAAAAACTGGACAAGTCCCTAGCTTCTATTGACGGTGCTTTGCTAACCAGGCGCATGGCGCGGTTTGACAGGTCGCCACTGTACTTTAGCTCAAATCGTGTTGTCTTCTCCTGCTTGATTTTGGCTACTTTGGAGACATCTATGCCTTCCTGGCTAAGCCACCACAGGTAGGCCTCTGGGAAGTCTCCGCCAACTTTTGAGATTATGGAAACGTTTGCGCCTAGACGCTTGGCTGAAAGGGAGACATAGGCTACAGAGCCGCCCAAAATAATGTAGGGCAACTGTCTATTCGGCAAGTTTATTGAGTCTATGCTGAAGTGCCCAACAGACACAACGTCAAACAACCCGAATTCAACCATCTCCTAGTATAAACGCAAGTTTAAAGCTAAGCCGGGTTTTAACGTTCTTTGCCTCCTTCTGCCTTTCTAATGAAGCCCCCGCGCATTAAGAAGGCTTATAACGCCGCCTTAAATCTTCGACTGAAGCAAAAGAATGGCCTTTGCCAAGTCTCCATCGCATTCTTCTAGCGCTTTTCTTGCCTCTTCAAGGCTTTTTCCAGTTTGGTCTGCCACAAGCCTCACGTCCTCCTCTGGTATAGCCAATTTTCGCTCGACAGCCTTTTCTGTTATTTTTCCACCAGCCACTTGAAACATTTTCTGTCCTTGAATGTCAACAACCGCAACCTCAGGATTCTCAATAACAATTTCTTTGCTGCTTGTTTTTATGACAACTTGTTCAACTTCCGGGATGGCGTCCATGCTTAAGCCCATGCGCTGCATCATTCGTTTGGCTTCTCGGGGGCTTATTCGCCTACGCATCAACAGCTTTTAGCCTCCATTAACCACTAACCTAGTTAAGCCTCTTATACTTAACCTTCCTCCAAACTGCCACGTCTAACTTTGACCGCTACACCTGCCTTAAACGCCGTCATTTCTTCCCCAGATAAGATGGCTTTGCCAACGGCTAAAACTTCGCCCCTTTCGTTAACCACGATGACTTCGTCTTTTGGGCGAATTTCATTATTGGCCTTTAAAACATGCACGGCGAAGACATCGCCGCCTTCAGCGATAAACTTGGAAACATCATTTTTAACGGTAACTATGCATTTGGCTGGAGCGCCGCTTTCTACAATTCTCCTTGCCCCTTCAATGCTTAGGGAGAATAGCCCATCCATTGGGCGCATGGTGACAAGCCTCTTCCCGCTTAGAAAGACGTAACGTATTCTGCCAGTACGTTTTGAGTAGGCTATTTCCACGTTTTTCGGAAAGAGAGCCTCGCCAACGCCTTTACCAAATTGATAGTCTGCAACGCTTCTGATTCGCCGTAGGGCATCTTCCAAATAAACCACCATCAAACTTGCCAGTCAGCAATTCGACAACTATAAACATAACAAAGTGCCAAGTATTAAAGAGGAGCGCTACAAGGATTGCGCTGCGAAGTTTGTGGACGGAAAATTCACGGTAAACCCCTAAGAGCCCTAATTGAAGGAGCAAAATTGACAGTTTGCGGCGAATGCTCAAAGCATGGCACGATAATTTGGGAGGAAAAGGTAAAGCAGACTCCCACACCCAAGATTAAGCCAAAAACCGCGCCACCTCAGACACTAAAAGCTCAGACTACTGAAAGGGCGCAAGCAGTTTTTGAAAGCCCTCTTGATCTTGTTGATGATTACGACGTTAGGGTGAGGCAAGCAAGGGAAAAATTAGGCTTAACCCACGAAGAGTTGGGCAAGAAGATAAATGAAAAAGTATCTGTTCTCAAAAAAATCGAAACGAAAAAGATTAAGCCAGATGACAAACTGGCAGCCAAACTGGAGCATGCATTAAGAATTAAGCTTTTAGTACCAGCAGCACAAGAAAAAGTTCCGATAAGGGTTGCCTCCAAACAGCTAAGTCGTGGCCTCACTTTGGGAGACATCATACAACTCGATAAGAACGAGGGCGAAGCGGAGGAGAGGGCTTAATGAAAGCCATAATTGTACAGCGTCGAAGGTCGTTTGAACCATCCACCCTTGACGAACTCAAAAGCCTAGCCGAGTCAGCCGGCTACACAGTTGTTGGCAAAATAGAACAGATAAGAGCCCCAGACCCCCGCTACCAAATAGGCTATGGAAAAATTAAGGAGCTCTCCGAGCTTGTGAAGGAGACTGGCGCACAAAAAATAATTTTTGACAACCCATTAAGGCCTGTCCAGGCATACAACATTGCTAAAGAGGTTGGTGTGGAAGTAATGGACCGCTTCCAGCTTATACTGGAGATTTTTACAAAAAGAGCCACTACAACAGAGGCGAAACTGCAAATCCAGCTAGCTAAACTTAAATACGAGTTGGCAAGGGCTAAGGAAAAAGTGCGCCTGGCAAAGCTTGGAGAACAGCCTGGGTTCATGGGACTTGGCGCATACGAAGTTGACGTATACTATGAAACCGTCAAAAGACAAGTACAAACTATCATAGAAAAGCTCAGAAAGATCCGAAGAAAACGTGTGCTGCACCGCGAAAGGAGAATCGAGCTGGGGTTTCCCTCGATTTCTCTGGCTGGATACACAAACGCTGGGAAAAGCTCGCTATTTAAGGCGCTTACGGAAGAGGAGGTTTCCATTGATGATGCCCTTTTTACAACGCTTTCAACGACAACGAGGCTTGTAAAGTTTTCAAGAAAAAAGTTCCTCTTAACGGATACCGTGGGCTTCATAGATCGCTTACCACTCACGCTGATAGAGGCTTTCCGCTCAACACTGGAGGAAACCATATACTCTGACTTGATACTGCTTGTTGTGGATGTCAGCGAACCACTAGCCACGGTCGAAAAGAAGCTTTCTGTATGTCTAGAAACAATAGAACGCATAGGAGCCTCCGGAATTCCAATAATAACGGCCCTAAACAAAATAGACCTACTATCTGAAACGGAAATGCAACAAAAATTCGAGACTCTCAAAGATAAAGCGCCAAAACCAGTGCTTATATCGGCTCTTTATGGGATTAACTTAGACCGGCTGAAGGAAGAAATAGCAAAAACTTTGCGGAACTATGTTCAAGCATCTTTTACCTTACCGCTTTCAAATGAGGCTATGCCCTTTCTTTCGTGGCTTTTCAGCCGTGCAGATGTCCAAGAAATTAAATATGAAGGCGACACTGCCCATGTAACATTTGAGGCTGTGCCATGGTTTGCTGAAAAAGTAAGAAATCGCGTTGAAGAATTCGGTGGAAAAATTGAAAGCTTCAAACACTAAAAACCTGCCAAAAATTTTTGTTTTAAGATGGGGACACCGACCAAAAAGGGACCTTCGCCTAACAACTCACGTGGCATTAACAGCTAGAGCCTTAGGGGCATCAGGATTCATATTATCCGACATAGAAGATGAAAAAATAAAGACGACTTTGGAAAAAGTTGTGAAAAACTGGGGCGGACCATTCCATTTCGAAATGGGAACTCCGTGGAAAAAAGTTGTAAAAGAATGGAAAGCAAAAGGTGGATCCGTTGTTCACTTAACAGCTTATGGAGAAAACATCGAAACAAGCGACGTGCTGCAAAGGATTAAAGCGTTAAACAGGGATATACTGGTCATTGTTGGAAGCCAAAAAGTCCCCGGCGAATTCTTCTCAGAAAACGTTTCAGACTTTAATGTAGCTATTGGGAACCAACCCCACTCCGAGTGCGCAAGCCTTGCAGTTTTTCTGGACAGATTTTTTGAGGGGAAAGAGCTCGCCAAGAATTTTATGGGCGCCAAGCTTATAATTATCCCGCAAAGAAGAGGCAAAAAAGTGATTAGGAAGGTTAATTCGGAGTCTGAAATCAGAAAAGAAATTTAAATTAAAGTTTGCAAGTATATAGTTAGAAGGAACTTAAGGCTGATGCAGAAAAGGGTCACCATGTTATCAACAATTGATGACGTCACTTTAATGAAGGTTGCTGAAGCGCTAGGCGAAGAAGAAGCTGTTAAACTAATAGAGATACTAAAGAATTCAGATGAAATAACAGACGATGAAATAGCAAACAAAACTGGCATAAGACTTAACAACGTGCGCAAAATCCTCTACAAGCTTTACGACCATTCACTTGTAAGCTTACGACGGACAAGAGACCCAAAAACAGGATGGTTCATATTCCACTGGAAACTGCAGCCAGATCAACTGGAAGGTTTCATATTAAGCCAAAAACGAAGGGTCTTCGAAAAACTAAACATCCGCTTAGAATATGAGAAAAACCACGACTTCTACTTTTGTTACACGCCGGGGTGCAAACGAGTACCCTTTGAAGAAGCCGTTGAACTGGTTTTTAAGTGCCCCACATGCGGCAAACCGTTAATGCATTACAACAACGAGAAAATAGTTAAAGTTTTAACGGAGAAGGTTGAACAGTTGAGGAAGGAGCTGGGTGAGTGAAAAGCTCCCAACAAGAGAACAAGCCCTACAATATTTGCGGGAAAGCGGCTGCTCAGAAAACGTAATAAGACACTGTGAAGCAGTGACAGAACTTGCAGTTGAAATCGCAAAGGCATGCAAAGAAAAGGGATTAAACGTCAACCTAGAACTTGTGGAAATAGGCGCCCTTCTCCACGATATTGGGCGCGCAAAAACCCACAGCGTCCACCACGCCGTGGCTGGAATGCAAATAGCCAAAAGCCTAGGCTTGCCAAAACCCGTAATCTCAATAATTAAAAGGCATGTAGGCGGCGGCATAATCCAACGGGAAGCAAAAAACCTCGGATGGCCGAAAGGCGTTTACGTTCCTCAAACCATTGAAGAAAAAATTGTTGCTTATGCAGACAAACTCATCGAGGGCTCAAAAAGGATCCCTATTGAAAAGACCATAGAAAAACTTTCTAAGGAATTACCCCCGCCAGCAATTGCACGAATACGAAAACTGCATGAAGAAATGTTGACGATGATCGGAGACTGCAAATGCCTACCATAACACTATCTTCAAAAATCTACAACAATAACCAACTAAAACATGTTGAAGAACACCTAAAGTCCTCTTTAAAAGGCTTAAAGGTTAAGATAGAAAGTGTCCAAGCCGCACCGCGAAGCTGGATCCAAGTAACCCTTTCAGGCGAGGATGAAAATGCGGCGTTAAGCTATCTGGAAAAAACCATTGGATTATGCCCAACTTATACCAGCAATATAACAAGATTTTCGATAACGAGAGGGTACATAAAAAGCTTAGGCAAAAGGGAAGACCAACTCCAGCTAGACATTGGACCAAATATTATAGATGCCACAATCCCGCTGCTGTATTTACAAGCGCAACTGGCAGACGGAAGAAAAATCGCCCTCAAAAAAATCGTTGAACTTTATGGTTTCTGTGAAAATATGCCCCTAACAGCAAAAATAACCCGCGTAAACGGAAACTGTTTGGAAGCCATGATAGCCGAAAATCAACTGAAACAATATAATAGGTGGATAAAGTCGCTCTTTGACCGGCTGATAGTTTTAGGTGCATCCCAACAAGAAATAAGAAAAGCGCTGAAAGAGGCCAGATGCCAAAACGACACCGTGGGAATAGAACAGTTAGGGCTTTTTGAACACGCCGTTGTCTGCAAGTTTGGAACAAACGCTATCGGACTGGTCCCAAAAGTTGGCAAAAAATTGTCTAATGCCACCTTAAGCGTGTTTTCACCAAAAACGATTTTGGAGCTCTTACCAGACATTGCCCACTAAGCACAATTTAGTGGGCCGGGCCGGAGTTGAACCGGCGACCTCAGCCTCGTAAGGGCTGCGTCCTAACCAATCTAGACGACCGGCCCTCTGTTACGGATAGAGATAAATTGGACTTGCTTTATATGAGAGTTGCGAATTCCCTTATGGTGATGCCTTGAAAAGGATCATAGTTACTGGTGCTGGCGGGCCGGCCGGAATAAACTTTATAATGTCCCTTCGCCTTGCCCCGGAAAAAATTTTCATTGTGGGAACCGAAGCGAACGAGCATTTTATTTATTTGACGCCAGCTGATAAGAGGTATTTGGTTCCAAGGGCTGAAGAGGAGAATTATATCGGAAGGTTAAATGAGATTATCCGGAGAGAGAAGGCTGAGTTTTTGCATCCGCAAACCGATACCGAAGTAGCTGTTGTTTCGGAAAACCGCGAAAAAATGGAGGCATGTGTGTTTTTGCCGTCGAAAGAAGCTGTAAAAATATGTCAAGATAAGCTTGAATCTGCCAAAATTTGGATGAAGAAGGGGGTTCCAGCAGCAAAAACCGTGGAAATTCGCAATGAAAAAGATATTGATAAAGCTTTTGAGGAATTGGGCAGTCCAATTTGGATAAGGGCACGGCACGGTGCTGGTGGAAGAGGAAGCACACCAGCCCACAATAGGGAAACAGCTTTTTCATGGATAAAATATTGGAAGGCGCGCGGCATGAGGTGGGAGTTCATAGCTCAAGAACACTTGCCGGGAAGAAATATAGGCTTTCACAGCCTCTGGAAAGAGGGGGAGCTGGTGACTTCTATGGCTAGAGAACGCATTGAATACATATATCCGCACCTTGCGCCATCTGGAGTGACTGGCACGCCGGCTGTTCAAAGAACCATACACGATGATAATGTAAATAAGATTGCAACGGAAGCTGTTCTCGCCATAAACTCAAATTTTAACGGGATAGCATGTGTGGACCTTAAAGAGAATAAGGATGGCGTGCCATGCGTTACAGAGATTAACGTTGCAAGAATGTTTACAACATCGTTCTTCTTCTCCTATGCCAGCAAAGTTCTGCGCAAAGATTACTACGCAAACATTCCATATTTGTATATCAAACTTGCATTTAAGGAAAGCGTCCCGAAAATCCCACAACACAACATTTTACCAGAAAACATTTACTGGATACGCCATATCGATGCTCCAGCAAAGCTTGTTAAAGATGGCAAGGTTATTGGC
>JAGTQI010000057.1 GCA_018396955.1 Candidatus Bathyarchaeota archaeon
AGCTGGAACAACTTTTTAATGAGAATATTATACCTGTGATGCCAGGCTTTATCGGTAAAACTTTACGGGGAGAAATCACCACGCTGGGTAGGGGTGGAAGCGACACAACAGCTTTCCTTGTCGCTAAAGCCATAGGCGCTAGCGATGTTATAATTGTTACTGATGTTGCAGGAATATTATCTGCCGATCCAAAAATCGTTCCAAATCCAAAAATTATTGAAAAGATAGACGTGGAAAAACTTGCGCATCTATGCGATGTAGGCGCCAAATTTATCCATAAAAAATCATTAAAGTTTTTAGACGGCTCTTTTAGGGTCAGGGTCGCAAGCTATAAGAGCAATAACCTGAATGAAGGAACAATCATTCAATGTCCCATCCATAGAAATGACGTTTCCAGAGAGAATATGCCAATGGCATGCATAACCATGGTAGCTGAAAAATCTTCAGAAATCTGGGATATCCTTTCCAAGGCTCTAGAAATTATTAAAAGGAACAATATTGCAGTTTTAGCTCTCACAGCGGACCCATACTTACTAAAGTTGTATGTTCAAGATGCTGAGGCTGAAAAAGCCGCTAAGATTTTGCATTCAAAACTAGTGTCCGATGTACGAGGCGACTTTTTAGCGTTGGCTATAAAAAGGGGAATAGTAAATAAAGCTGAATGTAAGTTTAAGGGATTATTGCTTAATTGAGGTGCCTTTCAAGTGGATTGGAAGGTAGCAATTCTAGGAGCAACAGGTGCGGTGGGGCAGAGGTTCGTTCAACTGCTTCGTAACCATCCTTGGTTCAAGATTGAAGTGCTTGCTGCCTCAGAAAAGTCAGCTGGAAAGCCTTATGGCAAGGCCTGCGACTGGATACTTGAACATGAAATACCACATGAAATAGCCGAAATGCCTGTAGTGAACGCTGACGTTAAGTCTGTTGAAAAGGCTGGAAACGTAGACTTCGTTTTTTCAGCGTTACCATCAAGCGTCGCTGGCCCAGTAGAAGAAGAGTTTGCCAAGACTTATCCTGTTTTCAGCAAGGCAAGCGCCCATAGGCTTGAAGAGGATGTGCCACTCCTAATCCCGGAGGTGAACCCTGAACATTTAGAGCTTGTGAAAATCCAGAAAGAACAAAGAGGCTGGAACGGCTATATATCCACCGACCCAAACTGTTCAACCATTCAATTGGCAATAACCTTGAAACCGCTAATGCAGTTTGGCCTGAAAAAAGTTATAGTTTCAACAATGCAAGCCCTCAGTGGAGCCGGCTTTCCAGGCGTGCCATCTCTCAGCATAATTGACAACGTATTGCCATACATCGCCGGGGAGGAAGAAAAAATCGAGCAGGAAACATTGAAGATTTTGGGCGAGCTGAACGGCGACAAAATACGTTTGGCTAACATACAAATTAGCGCAAGCTGTAACCGCGTTAACGTTAAAGACGGCCATTTAGAATGCGTTTTCGTGGAACTTGAAAGGAAGCCTTCAATAGAGGAGGTGAAAGAGGCTTTCAAAAATTTTAAGGGTGAACCTCAAAAACTAAAGCTTCCGTCGGCTCCAGAAAATCCCATAATGATTAAGGAGGAAGTGGACAGACCTCAACCAAGGCTTGACAGAAATGAGGGAAAAGGTATGAGCATAGTTGTCGGAAGAATAAGAGAAGACCCGGTCTTAACAATCAAATATCTATGCTTAGGCCACAACACAATTAGGGGGGCGGCAGGGGCAGGGCTTCTAAGTGCAGAACTAGCCGCGAAAAAAGGCTTCATATAAATCATCAGGTTAAAAGCAAACCATGTTCATTTGCGAACCAAGAGCGACAGGCGCGAGAGAAGTATTCGCTACTAAATTAATTTGTGTTAATATGATCTTCCGCCAACAAATCTAAAAATTAGCTTGAAATAGCTTTTCTATGCTCGGCTTAAGCGTTACAATTATTTCTAACATTCTACAGTTTCCCTTTATTTTTGCCAGTCGGGTTCGCGTGTTTAAGGCAAAAGGTCATACTTTAGGCTGATTGTAAGAGATATAGAAAATGAGGTCATATCTAGTTAAGGATTTTGATAAGGACTGCCTAATGTTGATATTGAGTGTTTCGTAAAGGTTAGAGCTTTTAGGATGTTGATAAACTCATTTTGGCCTTATAGATAAGGGATCCATAATGGCGGTTCTTTACCGAGAAAAATGGCCACCGGAGGCATGCAATATTAAGCAGTGCTCCTAACAACATATAAAACACCTTTAGTCTATAAACGTCTTCATAAGTTTTCCTCTAACCTGTTTTAAAGATGAATGTTTCCTCGAGCTTCCCCATACGAAGCAGTGGTCACATTCAAATCGCACCAATATGTAAGGAGAAGGTGAACACCCTTCAAATTCATAAAACACCAACAGCATATATATTGCTTAAGACCTATTTTGAAGTTGCTGAAAACCCGTCAACACGAAGTTAGGTAAAATATATAATGTAGCTAGAGGCTTTTCTGCGTCATTGAGATGTAGGCGCAGATGGCTTCCACCAAACTAAGATTCACATGGAAAACCTTAGTCATGGTTTTGGTTGGCATAATAGCCTTCATCCTATACCTTTTCATACTACGTGTAGACATACCAGAAATTATTATAAAAATTCAAAGCGTAAATATGCCGTTATATTTGTTGGCTGCTTTACTCGTCTTCGTTGAAATGTTTCTTTACGCGCTAGCTTGGCACTCCCTGCTAAGCTTTCTTTCAGTGAAGCTTTCAGTGCTGAAATCTTACTTGTATGTTTGGTATGGAAACTTTATGGACATAATAATTCCAGCTGAATCCATAAGCGGGGAAATCTCTAGGGCGTACCTAATCACAAGAGAACAGGGAAACGCCGTAAGCGGAAAGGTTGCTGCATCTCTAGTAAC
This sequence comes from Candidatus Bathyarchaeota archaeon, assembly GCA_018396955.1. GTDB lineage: Archaea > Thermoproteota > Bathyarchaeia > Bathyarchaeales > Bathycorpusculaceae > JAGTQI01. Next base: position 2,882 of record JAGTQI010000057.1, read on the forward strand.
CCACCGACTGATAGGCATGAGCGTAGGCGCCGCAACAATCGGAACTGGAACAATCATGCTTTTAATGGAGCCCGTTAACCCATTAATTTTTAATTTAAGCGTCTTCGTCACGGCGGCAACAATATTTTTCATCGTTTTGCTCGTCATTTTATGTGCCAAAATAAATTGGACCTTAAAAATCATAGACCGCCTAATCAAAATTTTTGGACTTATTAGTAAAGGTCGATGGAAATCGAAACTAGCAAAAGCTAGAGAAGGCGTCTTTAAAATTATTGGAACTTTCCATAATTCAATGAAGGAATACGCCCATGCGCCCGGAGTCGTTTTGACCTCCATCGTGTTGACTGCGTTTTCGTGGCTCTCTTATTTGGCTATATGCTATTTGGTTTTTCTAGCCTTGGGTTTTGAAAATCCCTTCCTAAACATGATTGGCATAATCTTCGTGACACAATCCATAACAACAGCAGTAAAGTCCATTCCGATAGGCATTCCCTTCGAGGTTGGACTGCCCGAAATAACCATGACGGCACTGTACGTGGTTTTGGGCATACCTTTTGATGTTAGTGCAACTGCAACAATCCTCACTAGGATTTTGTCGCTTTGGCTAAAGTTCTTTGTTGGATTTGCAATCCAACAGTGGATTGAAATATCAGCGATAAAGGCGTCGCTTAAGGCTGCTAAAACTGATAAAGGCTAAATTCTGCCTTTCCCTTGTTTAATTAAAGGTGTCGGCAACGGTAAAGATAGAAGACGCCTCGATAATACATTTGGATAGACTTTTTGAAATTGAAATGGAATGCTTTAAAAGCGAAGCCTTCACGAAACAGCAGATAGCCCAACTACTCCAAAACCAAAACTGCATAAGCCTAATTGCAAAGGAGAACAATAAAATTATAGGCTTTGTTATCGGTATGGTTTACGTCGAAGACGACGTTTTAACTGGGCACATATTAACAATAGATGTTTCTCCAAGCCACCGCCGTAAAGGTGTCGGAATTAAATTACTACAAGAATTGGAGAAAATTTTTAGAGACAAGCATGTGAAAATTTCCCGTTTAGAAGTTAGGGAGGGCAACATTGCAGCTTTAAGTCTCTACCAAAAGCTTGGTTATAGAAAGGTCGGAAAGCTCCACCATTATTATGGAGACGCCCACGGAATACTCCTAGAAAAAGCGTTAGCCCAACTTTAAAAGCTTAAGCTTCGTCTTCTCGTCAAAAATCCTCTGCAAGTTTAAGCCTACACCCTCAATTACGGTCAGTTCTGCCGTGGCGCCAACAATTGAGCCTTGCATTAAATGGCCGCCGAAAGCTTCACCCTGCTCATTTGTAACAACAATATGTGCATGAATTATTGTTTCGCCCTTCTCGTCAACGGCAATGTTCCCGGTGCATGAAGCAATTTCCAAGGGTCCTTCCAATCGTATGTATTTGTATTCGCCCTCTTTATAATAGCCAAGTACAACCGTTTTTAAGCTTCCAATCGCAATTATTAGACCAGCCTTCACCCCACTCTTGTTAGCCCTTTGTTTTATGGCTTGCGCCAAATCTTCATCCTCGAGTATTCGTGAAAAAATTATTCTTCCAATTTTTCCTTCCAACATGGCGTTCAGCCTCGGTTTAGGCTAACATCGTTGAGCACCTAAAAATATATAGGTTTCTGGGAGGTTAACGTAAACTCTAAACGTATTGATGCCTAGTTTGAGTGTGAGGATGAGTTTGAAGGAAGAACGGAAGAAGGGTAGGGGAAGGTTTAGAAAGGCAATTGTTGTGCTTATTCGTAATACTACGTGGCGATGTGGAAAACTTGAGAGACTAATAGTTAAACATCTCCACAAAGAAAAAGCTGGGCTGGGAAAGCCTGGGACACCCTTGACGGACATGATTCAAAGCTTCAAGTTATCTGGAAAAAAGCGTAACGAATTTTTAGACGCCATAAAAAGGCTAGAGAGAAGGAATATAGTAAAAATTCTAAGCGTATGAAACTTTGTGAGGCTTGCCCTTTTCAGGATTTTTCAATCAGTTTTTTGGCGTTTTCAATCCATGTTTGCGTTATTTTAGGCGAAATTTTAAGTTTGGAAGCTATCTCTTTTGCTGATGCTTTAGCAAGCTCTTCAACAGTGTTTATGCCCAACGCCTTAAGCTGTTCCGACCTTTTTTCGCCTATGCCCTTAACCTTAGTTAATGGTGTTCCAGAAGGGACGGTTATCTCCGCAGTTTTTTCCTCAACCGCTGCTGGGGTTGTAACCGTAAGCGGAGGGTGAGCAGGTTGAGTTGGAGGCGGGGGAGGCACCTGTGGTGTAGTTGCCACTGTTTGCACTTTCGCTTTTGGTCTTTGGGCGTAGCCTAGTCCGACGAAGAAAATTCCCAGCACGGCAGTTGTGATGATTCCAAGTGATTTATATGTTTGGTCCATTTCAATGGCGAATACTATTCCGGTTATTATGAAGAATATTATGGCTACTGTGTATAAGGCGTAATCTGAGCGCATCTAGTCTTTCTCCTAGCCATCTATTTCTCATTTAAAGGTTTAAATAATTTTCTACAGAATTTGAAGGAGAGAGTAAAATTTAGGGCGTTTTAGCCGTTTAATTTAGCAATTCTTCTTCTGGCGGCGGCTTCTTTATTAATCCTTCCTTCATTAGGACTTTTAGGCTTTCTCTGGCATTTCTTATTATTGAGACTGCTCTTTCGTAGAGTTCTTGTCTGCTAAGTTTTACTCTGGCTACGCCTTGCTCTATGGATTTTAAAGCGCACGCCACTGCCTCACGGGGGAAGACCTCCCACTCCTCCATTCTCGGCAGTATATCATCTTCATGTATGCCTCTCTCCTCAGCGAACTTTGCAAGTTCCTCTGCAGCTGCGATGCACATGTCATCAGTAACAGTTTTTGCCTTTACATCTAAGACTCCGCGAAATATTGCCGGAAAGCCCAAACTATTGTTTACCTGGTTTGGAAAGTCGCTTCTTCCAGTTGCTACAATACGTGCCCCAGCCTCTTTTGCTTCCCAAGGCCATATTTCTGGTATGGGATTTGCACACGCGAAAACGATGGCGTTGTCCGCCATTGTGGCAACCCACTCCTTCTTTATTGTTCCCGGTCCCGGTTTTGATGCTGCCACCACGGCGTCTACGCCTTTGAAGGCGTCTGCTATGTCGCCTGTTCTGCCCTCAGCGTTTGTTATTTGGGCTAGCTCGTACTTCCATTGATCTTCCTCTTTTGACAAGTCTTTCCTTCCAGCGTAAATTATGCCCTTTGTGTCCACCATTATTATGTTTCCTGGTTTAACCCCCCATCTTATTAAGACATAGGCGGTTCGAATGTTGGCTGCCCCAGCGCCGATGAGTGTTATTAGGCTTTCTTTAGGTTTTTTGCCGACAATTTTAAAGGCGTTTATTAAACCAGCCAATATTACTGTAGCTGTTCCCTGCTGGTCATCGTGCCAAACCGGAATTTGCAGCCTTTTTCTAGCTTCTTCTAAGACGTAGAAGCATTTTGGCTTTTCAATGTCTTCTAGGTTTATCCCGCCGAATGAGGGTTCTATGAGTTCGCATGCACGGATAATTTCTTCCGGGTCTTTGGTTTTTAGGCATATGGGAAAAGCGTCAACACCGCCCAGATACTTGAAGAGTAGGGCTTTTCCTTCCATGACTGGCATGGCTGCCTCTGGACCTATGTCGCCCAAGCCCAAAACGCGGGTGCCGTCGGATACAACAGCCACATAGTTCCAACGGTTTGTTAATTCGAAAACTTTTTCGGGTTTTGCTTGGATTTCTTTGCATGGAGCTGCAACACCAGGCGTATACCATATTGCGAAATCATCTGGGCTTGTTATGGCACATTTTGGCATAACTTGAACTTTTCCCTCATAAAACTTGTGCATGGGCGGTGCGAGCTGGGAGGGTTTTTTTGCCTTGGCAAGAAGCTCTTCAACAGTTGGTTTTTTCTCCTCTTTTCCAGTTGAACACATATAATCTTCCCCTTTTCTTTGATGAAGATGTGCTGTTTCGTGCATCAGAGCTTTAAGGGTTTCGGTAAAATCTGGTAAACCTTAAAATTGAATCATGAATTTTGTAATCCAGATTTGCTGTTCATAACCAATATATTTAGGTGAAAACCTTTTGTATCTATCGTTCTGCGTCAGAAACAGCGTGCCCTCTCGGAAAGCCGTAAACGTAGCTGAGCATCATGCACCTTTCAAGGAGGACAAGTGAATGCTTGGGATTTACAAAATCGGTCTCTTAATAGCGGTTGGTTTGACGCTGATTTATGCCCTTCAAGGGTTTTATCCTGATTTTATTGGCGTTTTTTCCAACGCTTTCCCGCCAATCATAGCCGGTGCAGCAGTTGTTGTATCTGGTTTGTCTCTGGAAAGATACTGGAGACATGCTAAGGGACAATTTTCTGTTATTTGGCTTTATTTCACTTGCGGGCTGTTCCTCTGGTTTATCGGAGAAGCAGTGTGGGCTGGTTATACATTAATTATGGGCGTTGAGTTGCCTTATCCCTCAGCTGCTGACATCTTTTGGATAGGTGGATATATCCCCTTTTTCATTGCTTTATATCTTTACGTTAAGTTGTTTGGCAGCACAATAACGAAAAGAACGCTTGCATTATCCATGGTTATGACGGGTGCCCTAACCATACTGGTTACAAGCGTACTGTTGACACCAGTCTTTACAGCTGAAGAAAACCTAGTAGCTGTGGTTATGGATTTTGCTTATCCAATCCTTGACTTTCATTATTTTCCGTGGCATTACTAGGCCTCATGATTTTCTGGAAGGGAAAACTTGGAAAGTCGTGGCTTTTAATTAACGTAGCTATATTGATGAACACATGCGCCGACATGTTATTCAGCTGGACAACCGCGCAAAACATATACTACAGCGGGCATATGGTCGACGTTCTTTTTGATCTTGCATATTTGTCCTTTTTAATGGCCTTCCATGTTCATACAAAAGAGTTTTGAGGTGGGCATGGTGACCCAGAAAATGGAAACCTTCAAGAAGGCTTTAATAGAGGCTGTTGATGAAGGGTTACTCATGCTAGGGGAAAATGGAAGAGATGTAGTTTATTTTCGCCTTAAACAGTCTTACGCCCTCCAAAAGGAAGATATCTCCGGCCATCCCGAAATTTTTGTGGAATGTTTAAGGAGCATTTTTGGCTCCGGTGCAGAGGTTATTGAAAGAGCCGTTATTAAGTGCTTGTACAGTAAGCTTGGAATAGAATTCAATGCCAAGAAGGGGTTTGGTTTTTTGGAATACTTGAAAGAAGCTAGAAAAGCCTTTGAGGAGAAAGCGAATTAAGTCTTTAAATTCGAGTTCTGGCTATATCCTCTTTGAGAGTTTATGGTGAAACTGGAAACTTATCCGGACGTCTACAAAAACCCATATTATTATGATGTCGCTTTCGGTTTTAGGGACGTAGCCGAGGAGGTTAATTTTTTCGAGGAGTACATTAAAAATTTTCAAGGATTGAGGTTAAGAGGGTTCTTGACATTGGATGCGGTCCAAGTCCCTACATGCTGGAGCTTGTTAAGCGCGGCTACTCTTTTGCTGGCTTGGACATAAGCAAGCCTATGCTAAACTATCCCTTGGAGAAGGCGAAGAAGGCTGGCGTTAAGATAGAAGTTATCCATGCGGATATGCGCAACTTCAACACCAAAAAGAGCTTTGATTTTGCCTTCTGTACTCTTGGCTCCTTAACGGTTGAAACAAATAAGGAACTTTCACATTTGGATTCTGTGGCTGCGTGCCTTGAAAAGGGCAGCTTATACCTTATAGACGGTGGCATCCAGTTTGACTGGACAAAGCTTGGAAGCGAAAGCTGGACGGTGATAAAGGATGGGCTTGTTATAAATGTGGCTTGGAGCGTTGCACCGCTAAGCTATGTGGAGCAGAAGATAGTTGAGAGAATAATTAATTGAACAATTAACAATTAATTGAAGGGGAAGCTTTGATTGTTAGTATCTTCTTTGGCGGAACCCGCCTCTCCTCTCCCGTCCGCCGAAGTCTCTTCCGCCTCTTCCTCGGAATGGGCGTCTTTGCTGCTCGTAAACTTTTGATGAAAGATTGTTTTGTGTGTTCACTTCCACGGTTAATGCTTCTTTTGCAACTTCAAG
>JAGTQI010000059.1 GCA_018396955.1 Candidatus Bathyarchaeota archaeon
GCCAACAAGGGAATCCCTAATGCCGCTAGAGCTTTTCCTACATCAAGCGGCAATAACCATTGAGAATGCTGAGCTTATGGAAAGCCTTGAAAAAGCTAGGAGGGAGCTTCAGGTTTACGCTGACCAGCTTGAAGAAAAGGTGGAGGAGCGGACAAGGGAACTGCGAGAAATACAGGATAAGCTGCTTAGGGCTCAGAGGCTTGCAGTCATAGGCGAGTTGGCTGGGATGGTTGGACACGACCTCCGCAACCCATTGACAAGCATAGCTGGAGCCACATATTACATTAAGAGAAGGCTAAGCAAAGCCATAGATGGAAAAGTTAAGGAAATGATTGAGCTTATAGAGAAGAACATAGGCTACTCTAACAAGATAATAAACGATCTTCTCGACTATTCTAGGGAGATTAAGCTTGACATTGCTGAAACAAGTCCAAAGGCTTTGGTGGAGGAGGCGTTAGCATCAGTTGAGATTCCAAGCAACATTCATGTGGTGAAGGTTGTTCGCAATTCGCCAAGGATAAGGGCTGATTTTGAGAAGGTTAAGCGTGTTCTTGTGAATTTGATTAGGAATGCTGTTGACGCCATGCCTAAGGGTGGAACCCTAATAATAAAGTGTTGGAAAAGAGGCGCCAATGTTGAGTTTATTGTTTCAGATACTGGGGTTGGCATGTCAGGGGAAACCATGAAAAAGCTTTGGACCCCGCTTTTCACCACGAAGGCTAAAGGTATGGGTTTCGGCTTGTCCATTTGTAAACGTTTTGTGGAAGCCCACGGGGGCACCATAACCGTTGAAAGTGCCTTGGGCAAGGGTTCAACCTTCACGGTAACCCTTCCCATAGAACCCGAAATAAAAGAAGAAGGAGGTGAGAAAATATGGTTGAAAACACAAGAATCCTCGTTGTTGACGACGACGAAAACATAAGGAAAGTCCTAAAAGCCATACTGGAGGAGGAAGGCTATACTGTTGACGAGGCTGAGAACGCCAATAAGGCCATAGAGAAGACGAAGCGGAAAGTCTACAATCTAGCCTTAATAGACATCCGTTTGCCGGACATGGAGGGCGTAGAACTTTTAACAAAGATGAAGGACACGTTGCCAAGAATGAGGAAAATAATTATAACGGGTTATCCGACGTTGCAAAACGCCATAGAAGCAGTAAACCGTGGTGCAGACGCCTACATACTAAAGCCCTTTGACATGGACAAGGTTTTAGCCACCATCAAGGAGCAGCTTAAAAAATATGAGGAGGAGAAACGCTACAGCCAAGAGAAGGTTGCGGAGTTCATTGAAACGCGAGTGAAGGAGTTGGAGGCTGAGAAGACAGTTCAAAAGCACCCGTAAATTTTCAAAAATTTTCCAGATTTCTTATTCTTACCCATTTTAAACTGATTATTTATCTTTAACACTTTTGTGCATAAACATCCAGCTGTGCCTAACTTCGAAGCCTAAATTTTCCAGAAGAGTAACCGAAGGCTTGTTCTGCTCGGCCGTGTGAAGCGCCACGGAGTCCATCCCCTTCTCGTAGAGGAAGTTCATGGCGCGGCGAGTTAGCGCCGAAGCTGAATTTCGCCCTCTAATATTCTGGTAGTGTCACGGCTGGTTCAAGGTATCCTTTTCGCCTTGAAAAATTGGTTGTATTCTGTGTCGGGTCTGGAAGCCACAGCTGAGACGATTTTGCCTTCCCTAAGCCTGTCCCAACCATATCCCATGTTAACTGTTTCGATGAGCGCCCTTTCCTCTTCGAGGCTTTAGGCTTCGGATAATTGTGCCTTTTGGAACTAGCGGTGAGGGTTTTACGCCTTCGAGCCTTGCAACCATGTGGTAGAACCTATCTCCGGCCTTGTAGCCCCGCTCAATCCAAAACCTTATTTTAGGGCTGTCAGCGTCGACCCTTACAGAAAGGTCAGAACCGGAAATCCGCTTTTCCACCTCGCTGACAAGCATGCCTTCAACAATTTGTTGGTGGGCGTCCCTTGAAGAGGCCAGCCATTCAATGTGTTCGCCATGATGCCCCTCATGGAGAGCTATGCATTCAGAATTTCGCCTTCCCTTTTTGCAACCAGAACTGTTAGGTTCCGCTCATCGATTTCTCTTGAAAGCCTTTCAACAGCGTATGGGACGAACTCGTATTAGTTAGCGTACCCGTCATTAAGCAGCTTGGTCAGAATTTCCGCGTCTTCACGCATGGAAGCCACAATTTTCAAGTCCATAACACTTTGACAAATGCAAAAAGCTGGAAATAAAAACGTTACCAGCAGCAAAGTTTTGTTTATTTAAAATTTTTCCACTTTTACGCTTTTTAACGAAATAGTTTTCTACTTCTTTAAGGTTGAAATGCTCTAAAAACAAGTTTTAAAAGTTGTGGTTTATTTTCGGCTGCCGACGCCTCTAAAATGGTTTTAAAATTTGGTCGCCTCCGTTTGATTAGCACTGAATTTTGTTTATTTGCGGCTTTGGTTTTGGCTAGTGTTCGCATTTTTGTTGCATAAAGTTTAAAAAGCCACACTATATTTAGTGTTTGGAAATAAATTTAAACACTATTCAAAGCACGCGATGGAAAACTATGAAGTGCCCCTACTGCGGCTCCGAAAACATTAGAACCCTTGAGACAAGAGACTCGCCAGACAACACCATAAGAAGGCGAAAGGAATGCGTTAACTGTGGCAAACGCTTCACAACCTACGAATACATTGAAACTATAGAATTAATGGTGCGGAAACGCGACGGCAGACTTGAACGCTTCGATATAAACAAAATCATTAGAGGCTTGCAAAAAGCCTGCGAAAAAAGACCAGTAACAATGGAGCAAATCCACGCCTTAGCCGAAAAAGTTAGGCAGGAACTGATGGCCATGGGCAAGGAGGAAGTCACCTCACAGGAAATTGGCGACTTGGTGATGAAGCACTTGAAAAGCCTTGACCGAGTAGCCTATGTGCGCTTCGCATCCGTTTACCGCAGATTTGAGGAGCCTGAGGACTTCCGTCGCGTGCTTCAAGAGGTTAGGTGATACAATGAAGTTTGTTAGAAAACGTGATGGCAAATTAGAACCTTTCGACCAGGAGCGGATAACAAACGCCATTTGGAAGGCAGCCAAGGCTGTAGGTGGAAAAGACCGGGAACTAGCCAAGCGGCTAAGCGACCAGGTTGTGGCTGAGCTTAAAAGACGCTTCGGAGAAGAAGGCGTCCCAACAGTTGAGGAAATTCAAGACGTTGTTGAAAAAATCCTCATAGAGAATGGACATGCAAGAACGGCTAAGGCTTACATCCTCTACCGTAAACAACACCAGGACCTAAGGGAGTTAGCAGCCCTTTTAAGCTCAGCAGACCTTGTAGACCAGTACCTAGACATCGAGGATTGGCGGGTTAAGGAAAACTCCAACATGAGCTACTCGCTGCAAGGCTTAAACAACTACTTGTCATCAACAGTCATTGCAAAATATTGGATAACCCGCATTTATCCGCCAAACATCGCAGATGCCCACTTCTCCGGAGACATGCACATCCACGACCTAGGCGTTCTTGGACCCTACTGCGTAGGCTGGGACGTCAAAGACTTACTTTTAACAGGTTTTGGAGGCGTTCCCGGAAAAATTGAAAGCGTCCCAGCTAAGCATTTCAGAACAGCCCTAGGACAGGTGGTAAACTTCTTTTATACGTTGCAGGGTGAGGCGGCGGGAGCCCAAGCCTTCTCAAACTTTGACACTTATTTGGCGCCCTTCATTCGCTATGACGGGCTTAGCCAAAAAGAGGTGGAGCAGGCGCTTCAAGAGTTCTTTTTCAACATGAACGTGCCGACGCGGGTGGGCTTCCAGACGCCCTTCACAAACGTCACACTGGATTTAAAGGTTCCAGAGTTTATGAGGGATGAGCCGGTAATAGTTGGCGGTGAGGTTAAGGATGCAACATATGGCGATATGGATAAAGAGATGGAGATGTTCAACATTGCCTTTGCAAAGGTTCTCAGCGAAGGCGACGCCAAAGGAAGGGTCTTCACCTTTCCGATACCAACCTACTGTATAACAAAGGATTTTGACTGGGATTCACCGGTTTCCCAGAAAATTTTTGAAGTGGCAGCTAAGTATGGGGCACCCTACTTCTCAAACTTTGTTAACAGCGACATGAAACCAGAAGATGTGCGCAGCATGTGTTGCCGCCTAAGAATAGACAACCGTGAACTCAGAAAACGGGGTGGAGGTTTCTTTGGGGCTAACCCGTTAACTGGCAGTATAGGGGTTGTAACCCTAAACCTTCCGAGAATTGGCTACCTTGCTAAAAACGAGGACGAATTCTTCGAACGCCTTGAAGCCCTTATGGAACTAGCCAAAGACAGCCTGGAAATAAAGCGCAAAGTCCTGGAGCAATTCACTGAGAAGGGCTTGTATCCATATTCTAGGCGCTATCTTAGGGTTGTTAAGGAGACCTTTGGAAAGTACTGGAAGAACCATTTCTCGACCATAGGCTTGGTGGGCATGAACGAGGCTATACTAAACTTGTTTGGCTATGGAATTGCCACACCAGACGGATTGGAGTTCGCCGTTAAAGTGTTAAACTTCATGAGGGAGAAGCTTGCAGACTTTCAGGAGGAGACGGGCAACATTTACAATTTGGAGGCCACCCCGGCTGAAGGCGCCAGCTACCGCCTAGCCCGCATAGACAAACGCAAATACCCAGACATTAAAGTGGCTAATGAAAAGTATTTGGCTAGAGGCGCCGAACCCTTTTACACAAACTCTTCCCAGCTGCCAGTAGACCACGAGGCAGACTTATTTGAGGCTTTGGAGCATCAGGATAGGCTTCAGACTCTCTACACTGGCGGAACAGTCTTCCACATTTACCTCGGCGAAAGACTTTACTCATGGAAGGCTGCAGCCGAGCTAGTCCGCAAGATAGCATGGAACTTCCACCTACCCTACTTCACATTAACGCCAACCTTCAGCATATGCCCAACCCACGGCTACCTAAGCGGCGAGCACAAGCAGTGTCCAAAATGCGGAGCCAACTGCGAAGTATACTCAAGGGTTGTGGGCTACCTACGCCCGGTAGACCAGTGGAACGACGGAAAACAAGCGGAATTTGCCATCCGCAGAACTTTTGAGAGAGCTGCTATCTTGCCACCGGCAACGGTGCCAGCAGGCTGCGCGTGAAAACATGAAGTTCAGCGGCATACAAAAAACAAGCCTAATAGACTATCCGGAGAAAATAGCCTCTGTACTTTTTACGCCGGGCTGTAATTTGCGTTGTCCCTACTGCTATAACTGGCGGATAGTTGTCGACCCCAAACCCCCATTCTTAAACGAGGAGACAGCCCTCCAAATACTGGATGAGCGCAGGAAATATGTGGATGCTGTTGTCGTCACTGGTGGGGAGCCAACTATCCACAAGGAGTTGCCCCGCTTCCTGAAAAAACTAAAGGAGCGAAGCTTCGCAGTAAAACTTGACACCAACGGCTTAAACCCAACAGTTTTGGAGCAGTGCCTTCCCTACGTGGATTATGTGGCATTGGACATTAAAACATCGCTAGAAAAATACTACCTTTTAGGGGCAAAAGACGCGTCGGTGCTCCTGAAAACCATTGAAATACTGAAAAGCGGCAAAATTGAATATGAGTTCAGAACCACTGTTGTGCCAAAAATTGTTGAGGAGGAGGACATAATCCGCATGGGCGCAACCGTGAAAGGCGCAAAAAATTATGCGCTTCAACAGTTTATACCCGGCGACACCCTAAGCGAAGGATACATGAACCTAAAACCGTACTCACCAGACACCATTACCAGATTTGCCGAAATTTTGAGGAAGTATGCGGAAAAGGTTATTCTCCGCGTTTAAAAAAGAGGGGAAAAGCGTTAGTAGGCTGATACGCCTACAAAGCGCAGTTTTTTCAATTTAACCATTGGCACTGTTGAAGTTTCAAGGGTTAAAAGCTCTTTTCCGATCATTGGAATCTCTTTTAGGGCTGTGAGCATGCTGTCTGTAAAGCGCAGATTGACAATGGGCTTTGTTATTTCGCCCTTTTCAATGAGGAAGGTTCCATCCCGCGTTAGCCCAGTCAGTATAAGTTTTGTGGGTTCAACTGGGTTGACATAGTGAAATGTTGTGACGTATATTCCATGCTTTGTCTCGGCAACCGCCTCCTCCATTGTGGCGTCTCCAGGCTTCATTATCATGTTGTATGGCAGTGGCATCTCACCATAGTAGTCGCCTAATGGAGGAAGTGCATGTCCAGTGCTTTTCTTGCCCTCTCTGCCCGCTGTGAAGGAGTTGTAGCATATGCTTTCCTCAGAAACCACGCCATTTTTTATGAGCTCTAAAGGTTTTTTGGGGACCCCTTCGCCGTCAACTGGCACTGCGTAAAGCGTTTTTGGGTTTCTGGCGTCATCGACAACGTTTAGTTTGCTGTCGAAGACCTGCTGGTTGGTAAAATATTTTACAAAGGATTCTCCGTCTTGATAGGATTTAGCTGAAAAGCCCACATAACCCATATAGTCCAAGAGAACTGAAACAGCTAAGGGTGACAAAACAACTTCATACTCGCCGGGTTCAACCCTAACCGGGTGTAGGCTTCTAACGGATTTGTCTGCGGCGTCTTCAGCCAAAGCCTCTGGCTCAATGTCTTTAACCCGTCTAGAATATTTTTGTGCTGCGCCGAAGCCTTCAGATTCCCCGTCCTTGGAGATAACTGTTGTTTTCATGTAAGCCAATGAAAGCTGAGCCCATGCTGAAACCCCCAGAGAGTTTGCAACTGCATAGCCCATCGAGCCAGTTGCCAAATAACCAGCGACGGCAGCCACTTTAGGCGATTTGGCGTGGGCTGTGTTTATGGCTTCCCTAACCCTTTCAGCCCGATATTTTGGGGTGCACTCAGCCGTAGCCTTATCAAAAGCTCCCTTAACAGGTTTCCAAGCCTCTGGTTCTGGAAGGCTCTTAAACTCTTTGTTGGGCGAGGAAGCCTTGGCAATTTTTACGGCTTGCTCCACAGCATCCCTTATGCCCTTTTCCTCAAGCGTATTAGCTTGAACGGTGCTTATCCGCTGGTCTAAAACAACCTTGATGGATACTCCACCCATTTTTTGGGCAACGTTCTGATGGATCTGCGAGTTTGCAAACCGTGTTAAAGCATTGTCCAACATGAAGGCGACAGCTTGGGCTTGGCTAACCTTCAGTTTTAATGCGTACTCAACTGTTTTTTCAGCTAATTCCCTTAACCTTTCAACATCCACCCGCCATCTCCTCCTATCCTATAAGTCCAACACGGACCTTTCTGAAACGGGCAGTGCCACATCCATGCCCAACATACATGACTTGCCCAGGAACACCTTTGCCGCAGTTTGGAGTACCCCACATCTTCCAGTCGTCCCTGCTCACGGCGTCGCATGAACCCCAGAACTGGGGCGTCACACCCATGTATGTCGGGTTCTTAACCATCTTCTCGCGGCTCCCATTCTTTATCAGCCAACCTATTTCCGTGCCGAACTGGAAGTTTATGCGCTTGTCGTCTATGCTCCATGAACGGTTCGTCATCATCAAAACGCCATTGCGGGTATCCTCAATTATTTCCTCAGCCTTATAGTCGCCAGGAAGCAAATTAATGTTGGTCATCCGTATTAGGGGCAAAGCCAGCGGCGAATCAGCCCTCATGCCACCGCTACTCTCTGTAAGACCAAGCTGGGCAGCCGTCTCTCGTGAACTCTGATAGCCAACAAAAATCCCCCTCCTTATAAGGTAAACTTTTTTGGCTTTTGTTCCCTCATCGTCGAAGCCGAAGGTTCCAAGCCCCAGCGGGGCTGTGGCGTCAGCAACAATATTCACTTTTTCAGAGCCATAACGGAATTTTCCAAGCTTTTCAGGCGTTAGAAAGCTTGTCCCAGCGTAGTCCGCCTCCGTTCCAAGCACACGGTCAAGCTCTGTTGGATGCCCACAGCTCTCATGAATCTGCAAAGCCAACTGGTCTCCGCACAAAATCAAGTCCATTTCGCCTGACGGACACTTCTCAGCCTCGAAAAGTTGAACAAGCTCTTCTCCAACACTTTTTGCATGCTCCGCCAAAGCCAAAGCCTCAAAAAACTCATAGCCGCTTGTGGCAAAGTCACCCCTAAAAGCGGATGGGTAAGACCTTACCTGAACTTCTGAGCCCTTAACGGCTATTGCGGATATTCCGCCGCCACACCACGTTATCTGCTGATTTATCTCAGCGCCTTCGCTGCTCATGAAAAGCTTGTTTTCTCGGTAACCCCTATAATAAGCGTAGGAAACATTCACCAGAGGCGAAAAATTCTTCAAAAAGCGACTAACCTCAACAAGAACTCTCAGCTTTTCCTCCAACGGCACCTCAAATGGGTCTTTCTTGAAGCTTGTGGCGTATTTTTCTCTATAAACCTTCTCTTTCACTAAAGTTACGTCCCTCTTCTTTAGCATGGCACTGGCTTTAGCTATGCCAACAGCCCTTTCAACACAGCGTTTAATCTCGTCTTTGGTTATGTCCACAGAGCCGGAAAAACCCCAAGCGCCGTCAACAATTACTCTTACGCCAAAGCCTCTCATTTGTGAATAAGAAATTGTTTCTGGTTCACCGTTCTTCACCGTCAAATTTTCGTTTAAGATTTCGCTGATTCTAATGTCGACGTAGGATGCACCCCTATTTGCAGCCTCTTCAAGGGCTAATTTCCCAAGATCAACAGCCATTCCTAACCCCTTCACGTCTAGACTAGAACATTTTAATATGCATGGCTTGGTTTTAAGCTTTGGCAAAGCGTAAAGTTTAAAGGTCTACGCCATGTTAAGGATTCGAATGCCGATTTGACATAAGAGGTTTAAACAGTTTGAGTGTTGAAGAGGAAACTCTGGAAGAACGAAAGGCAAAAATTCTAATCAAGCTTAGGGGCTACAAGCTCATTAAAAGGGAGAAAGTCAAAGACACAGTAAGCTACGTTGTTGAGGCCCCAAAAGAAGGGAAAAAGAAGA
>JAGTQI010000058.1 GCA_018396955.1 Candidatus Bathyarchaeota archaeon
GGTTATTGAGGCTATTCCAGAGAACATCGAACTTAAGAAGGCAACTTTCCGCGAAGTGGACATGTTAGCACCACCCAACGCTATAATCGCCTCTAACACTTCGTCCATAAGCATAACAGAGCTCGGATCAGCCACAAAACTCCAGAGGGAGCTTGACCCGAAGTTTCATCCGCACCCGCGATTAAAGCAGATGGTTAAGCCAACTTGTTAGGAAGAAAAACTGGAAAGGGTTTCTACGGCTGGACACAAATAATTGAAAGGGGATGGACGAAATTGGAGTTTAAGTACATTTTATACGAGAAAGGCGAGGGCATAGCCGCAATAACGATAAACAGACCGGAAGCACTAAACGCCCTTCAACGCCGAAGTGGTCAGCGAAATTCTGCAAGCCCTTGATGATGTGCGGGCTGATGAAAGTGTGCGGGTTGTCGTTTTAACCGGCGCCGGCGAGACGGCATTTTCCGCTGGTGCTGACATAAAAGCCATTAAGGGAATAAGCGCCCTAAAAGCGCGGGAACTCTCCCAGATGGGTGAAAAGCTCTGTTTAGCCTTGAAAAATCTTGAAAAGCCTGTCATAGCTGCCATAAACGGTTATGCGCTGGGCGGAGGCTTAGAGGTTGCAATGGCATGCGACATCCCGCATAGCTTCTGAAAACGCACGGATGGGGCAAAACAGAAATAAACATCGGCTTAATCCCTGGTTGGGTGGAACCCAAAGATTAACACGTTTAATTGGCGCCACGAAGGCTGAAGAGCTGATTTTCACTGGCAAAATGATTGATGCGAAAACTGCTGAGCAGCTTGGACTTGTGAACATGGTTGTTCCACAGGAAAATTTTATGGAGACGGTTCGCCAATTCGCCCTAGAAATCGCCCAGAAGGCTCCAGTACCCTCAAAGTGGCTAAAGCCTTGATAAATAAGGTGCGGAAATAAGCCTCGGCGCTGCAATAGTCTTGGAAAGGGAAGGCTTCGGCGTTGTAGCCTCAAAAGACCTCCAAGAGGGCGTCTCAGCCTTCGTTGAAAAAAGAAAACCCGTGTTTGAGGTAAATGAAGCCTTTTTGCAAAGCTATTTCCCACTTTCTTCTCTGTTTTATATATTTGCAATGCTTTTAGTTCACCAAAAGTTATATCTGAAAGTATAAGGCTAATGGGTTCTTTAACCGTTGGAGAAGGCGCTAATGCCGGATCCTCACATATTGTTGAAGGATGAACCTGAAAAGCGTATATTATTGCTTGGCAATGAGGCTATAGCCCGTGGGATACTAGAATCGGGCATAGGCGTTGTTACCACTTATCCGGGAACACCAGCCTCCGAGATTGGCGATACAGTTTCTGCCATAGCCCAAGAAGCTGGCGTTTACATGGAATACTCCGTCAACGAGATTGTTGCTGTTGAAGTGGCTGGCGGGGCTGCCAACTGCGGGGTTAGGGCTCTTGCAGCTATGAAGCATGTAGGCTTGAATGTGGCTGCAGACGCGTTAATGACTTTGGCTTATACTGGTGTTAGAGGCGGATTAGTCATTGTCACGGCTGACGACCCAGAATGTTATAGTTCGCAGAACGAGCAGGACAGCCGGCTATACGCTTTGCTTTCTAATCTGCCATGCCTTGAACCATCAAACCCGCAGGAGGCAAAGGACATGATAGCTTATGCCGTTGAGATTTCAGAGAAACTTGAGCTTCCAGTTATAATGCGGACAACCACACGGGTAAGCCACACCAGGGCACCAGTCATCTTTGGAAAACTTTCAAAACCAAATTTAAAAGGTGACTTTATCCGGGATGTTAAGCGTTTAGTCATGGTTCCAGCCAACGCTAGACCAAGACATGATATTCTATTGCAACGAATGGAGAAGGCCAAGGAAATAGCTGAGGCTTCCCCATACAACATAATAAATACCAGAGGCAAAAGCGGAGAGTACGGCCTAATCTCCTCCAGCTCAGCCTACAACTACGCCGTTGAAGCCGCCGGGCTTTTGGGCTTAAACATTGACATCTTAAAGCTTGGGATGACTCACCCACTACCGGAAAAAATGATTGGAAAATTCTTGAGGGAGCACAGCAAAGTTATAATTGTTGAGGAGCTTGAACCTTATCTAGAGCTTCATGTTAAGGCAATCGCAAAGGACTATGCCCCTTCAACAGAAGTTTTCGGCAAGCAATATTTTCCAAGGTCTGGCGAGCTTTCCACAAGCCTTGTCTTGAAAGGGCTGGCCGCAATAATTGGCAGAAAAATACCCATAGACTTTGAAGGCCTGAATAGGCGTTACAGCGAAATCTCCGGAGAAATTCCGCCTAGACCGCCTATTCTATGTGCTGGATGCCCCCATAGGGCTTCCTTCTATGTCATGAAAAAGGTTGCCGGCGAGGAGGCGATATACCCAACCGATATTGGCTGTTACGCCTTAGGTATAGCTCCACCATTAAAAGTTGGCGATGTCCTCGTTTGCATGGGCGCTGGAATAGGAACAGCCCAAGGTATAAGCAAGACGACGGGGATGAAAACAATTGCAGTAATCGGAGATTCAACGTTTTTCCACGCAGGAATCCCGAGACTTCTAAACGCAGTTTACAACAAACATAAAGTGGTGGTTGCTGTTTTAGACAACCTCACAACCGCAATGACTGGACACCAACCTCATCCGGGAACCGGAAAGACGGGTATGCAGGCACCCACAGAGCCAATAGCCATTGAAAAGGTTGCAGAGGGTTGTGGAGTAAAATTCGTCAAGGTTATTGACCCCTTTAACGTTGGTGAAGCTAGTAAAGTCTTAAGGGAGGCTCTGCGTTTTCCGGAGACTTCGCTTATTGTTTTTAGGTCACCATGCGCCTTACTACTTGTCCGAGAGAAAAGGCTAAAAGGTTTGGAGATTGTGCCTTTTCGAATAAATGAAAAGTGCACAAATTGCATGGCATGCGTCAAACTTCTAGGTTGTCCAGCAATAATCCTCAAAGAGGATAAAGCCGTAGCCATAAATGAAACCCTTTGTGTTGGCTGTGGGCTATGCGCCCAGGTTTGCCCATACAAAGCCATAGAACCGGCAAAACAGACATGAAGGAGGAAAGCGGAATGAAGGATTTCAACATCGTTTTGGCTGGTGTTGGCGGTCAAGGCATACTTTTGGCAGCTGAAGCTCTCGGAACAGCTGCTGTAAAGGATGACTTAAATGTTCGTGTCGGCGAAATTCACGGTATGGCCCAGCGGGGCGGAGCTGTCTTATGCACCGTTAGAATCGGCGAAAATGTTTTATCCCCGCTGGTCTTAGATGGGCAAGCTGACATCCTGCTGGGGTTTGAGCCTCTGGAAACTTTAAGAAACATAAGGTATGCTTCTGAAAAAACCCTAATAATTGTGGGGGATGAAAAGATTCCTCCGCCAGAGTTTACGTTGAAAGGTGAAACATACCCGAGACTGGAGGAAATACTTGAAAAGTTAAGGCGCTTTTCTAAAAATATAATGATTGTTGAAGCTTTGAGGCTTGCCAAGGAAGCTGGAAACACGGTAATGCAGAACGCTGTTCTACTTGGGGCTTTATTTGCCGTCGGGAAGTTGCCCATAAGGAAGGAAAGCCTAATAGAGGCTTTGAAAGAGCTTGTCCCGGGAAAATACGCCAAGATGAACGTTAAGGCTTTTAAGCTTGGCTATAAATACGTTAAAAAGTTTAAAGAAGCCTAAATTTCAGCCATAATTGCTTTAGCTGCCTTCAGTTCTCGCTTTTTCTTTTATAGCTTTTAGTATATTTTTAAATATTTTCATATCCGAGACATTTACTATTGGAATTTGGAGACTCTTATCCACTTCGTAAATTCTCTCATATTTTAGAAATTCCGCGTAACAGATTTGGCTTATTGGAAACTCCCTGTTTTTTAACTCATGTTCGAAGGACTTCTCATAAACTTCTAGGCACAGCAAATAGCCGTCTATCCAGTAGAGCCTATTCGCGCCATAAGTAGTGGCACACCATGCAATATCGCCTACGCTTCGCTTGTCCAACCCTAACACGGTAACCTTTTTTGTTGGAGTAATTTCCACATCCATGCGCCTTTTCACCCCTTAAACGGCGTGTTTAACACTTCTTTAACTCTGCTGCTTATTTTTGGCCCAAGACCGTAAACGTTTTTGGCCACTCGTCAACGTTTAAGAAGGCATTTAACGGCGTCTGATAGGATTTAAGGATTGCTATGGCTTTTTCCCCCTCCCAATATTGGGCAAGCTGGCTACAAAAATATTTGGGCATCCTCCAAGGTTTCACATTTCTTCACAGGGTGCGCTGTTGGAACACGCTTTTCAACGATTTGTTCTTGGCGGGCGGCAATGTAAAGAAAATCAACTGTTTCCTTGTAGGATGTGGTGTTAACTATGGCTATGCCATTTTTCGCCTGATTAAAAAGGGCGCCACAAACGGCTTCAGGCTTTATTCTGCTAAACTTGTAGATGATGGGCATGTAACTCCAGTAGAATTAACGCTGTGGGGTAAGCCTCCTTAAGCTTGAAGAGCTGTTCAAAAAGATAGCGGTGTGTAAGCGTATGAACAAAGTCTTGAACCCTTTTCCGCTCAACAGCGCGAACATCGGATAAAATGTAGTCTCCCTTTTCCAAAGCAGATGCTGGTTTTCAACGTAGTTGCAGCGACAGCGGCTTTTCTGACGATAAGCATACTTATCAGCTTTTTGATGCGAAGAAAAGCAAGAACCTTTGACGAGCGGCTTATCGGACGCGGAGACATCGGCCCTAAAATAACTGTTATTATTCTTCTTCGTTATGTGAGTTTCCATGCACTGGCGAAAAGCAACAAAATGGGGTGCCGCCTCAGCAATAGTTTAAGGCTTATTTTTAACGGGGCTTCATCCTAATCCTATGGAAATTTTTTTGAATTTACCACTGGGGCTACTGGGCTCTTTGTTAATATTTGGCTCAGCGGCCACCTACTTCCTAATCAGCCTAATCATAAAACCACTTCCAAAAGAAAGGCTTGAAAGATTTTTCTGAGAAAAGAAAACTTGTAAAGACAAACCATTTTCAAGTTCAAAATGGATAAAAAGAGAGGATGAAGGCTATTGTAGCCCCTTCTTGGTTATCTCCTTCACTATGCCAGCGGCTATAGTTGTGCCCATGTCTCTTACGGCGAACCTTCCAAGCTCTGAAAACTCCGAGTAAGCCTCGATAGCTATTGGACGTAAGGGCTCCATCCGCACCAGAGCGGCATCTCCAGTCTTTAGGAAGGAGGGCTTTTCCTCGACAACCTGTCCTGAGCGTGGGTCAATCTTCCTTATAAGTTCTGTGAATCTGCAAGCCATCTGCCCTGTGTGGTAGTGGAGTACAGGCGTGTAGCCGGCGGCTATGGCTGTTGGGTGATATATGACAATTATTTGCCCTATAAACTCCCTTGCCACTGTTGGCGGGTTGTTAACATGTCCACAGACATCTCCTCGGCGTATGTCTGTTTTGGCTATGCCCCTAACGTTGAAACCTATGTTGTCGCCCGGCTCAGCCCTTGGAATTCTCGTGTGGTGCATCTCTATTGACTTAACCTCACCCTGCTTGTTGGCTGGCATAAATATTACCGTGTCACCTTCCTTTAGAACTCCAGTTTCAACCCTGCCAACAGGGACTGTGCCTACACCTGTTATGCTGTAAACGTCTTGAATTGGAATCCGTAGGGGCTTGTCCAGTGGTTTTGGCGGGAGCTCAAAGACGTCTAATGCTTCTATTAGGGTTGGTCCTTTATACCAGGGCATTTTGTCGCTGGGTTTAACAAGGTTGTCGCCGGTCCATCCGGATGTTGGCACAAATGGAACTTTCTCAACCTTGTAGCCGACCATTTTAAGCATTCTGGAAACTTCGTTTTTGACTTCGTTGTAGCGCTCTTGGCTCCAGTTAACCGTGGGGTCGTCCATCTTGTTGACGGCGACCACAAGTTGGTTAACGCCCAAAGTGAAGGCTAAAAAGGCGTGCTCCCTTGTTTGTCCGCCTGGACCTATGCCAGCTTCGAATTCCCCTCTTTTGGCTGAGACGAAGAGTATGGCGCCGTCGGCTTGGCTTGCGCCTGTAATCATGTTTTTAACGAAGTCTCTGTGGCCGGGGGCGTCAATAATTGTGAAGTAGTACTTTTTGGTTTCAAATTTTAGGAATCGCAGGTCTATTGTTAGGCCTCTTTCCCGCTCCTCTTTTAGGTTGTCGAGAATCCATGCAAACTTGAAGGTTTCCTTTCCCATTTTTCTGGCTTCCTCCTCGTACTGCTTCACTGTTCTTTCATCGACAACACCAGCTAGGTAAAGCATATGACCCGTTGTCGTTGACTTTCCATGGTCAACATGCCCCATAATCACTAGGTTCAGGTGGGGTTTCTCCGGTCTGCTCATTCCTTTTCCTCCATACTTTAAACTCTAAATTTTCCCTATTTTTAGTGGATTCGTTTACACAACTGTTCATTCAATTATTTTAAGTTTATGATAAAAACGTTCGAAGCGGAATTACTGGATGTTTCTAGAAATTCTGTAGGTTTCGATAAAGTCTTTTGCAAATTTGCCGCGTTTTTTCGTGCTTTTCGAAACGGATATTAGCATTCACTTTGAATAAGGTCTTTGGGACGCGTATAGTTTATGCCTACAAACTTGCCAGCGGAAGCCAAACGAAAATGGGCTGAGGTTTCAGCTGCACGAAACCCGAGAGAAAAACTTCAGCTTATGCAAGAATTTCTAAGCCTTGTTCCAAAGCATAAGGGAACAGCCAAACTCTGCGCCCAAGTTAAGAAGCAGATGGCTGTTCTGCGGAGAGAACTTGAAGAAGGAAAGCGACGAAAGGTTGGTAGGGGAGGACCAAAATTCTTTATAGAAAAGGAAGGTGCAGCTCAAATAGTCGTTTTGGGCTTGACAAATGTTGGGAAAAGCAGCCTCCTTGCTGTCACTACAAATGCTAAGGTTGAGGTTTCACCTGCTCCATACACAACTAAAGAGCCTATTCCAGGCATGCTTCCCTATGAGGATGTCCAGTTCCAGTTGGTTGAGGCTCCAGCCCTAATGGAGGGGGCAGCAGACGGAAAAGCATGGGGTCTTCAAACTCTTGCCTTGGCTAGAAATGCTGACGGCTTAATCCTCATGGTGGATTTGACACAAAATCCGGTTGAGCAGTTGTCTACAATTCTTGAAGAGTTGGAGAAAACTCGGATACTTGTCAGCAAACCTAAAGCGAGAGTTGAAATTGAAAGGAAGTTTATGGGCGCTGGTTTACGCGTCATTGTTTTTGGAAGACTTTTAAACTGCACCTTCAAGGATGTGGAAGAGCTTCTTAAGAGTTACAGGGTTACAGACGCTGTCGTGAAGATTTATGGCGAAGCCACATTGGACGATGTTGAAGACGCGGTTTTCGAGAGCACAGCCTACAAGCCAGCCATAGTAATTGCAAACAAAGCCGACGTGGAAGATGCGCATGCAAAACTGAAGACTTTGGAGGATTACGTGGGCGGTCAACTTCCAATAATTGTAACTTCTTGCAAAACCGGGATGGGTTTAGATAAAATTGGCGAAGCCCTATTCAAAAACTTGAACATGATCCGAGTCTACACTAAGGAGCCTGGAGAGAGAAACTTTTCGGAGAAACCCTTCGTTTTGAAAAAGGGCTCAACAGTTTACGATTTAGCCAGAAGTATTCACAGCGACTTCGGCGAGAAATTCGCTTATGCAAGGGTTTGGGCTAAACGCCTCGTTTTCAGCCCCCAAAAAGTTGGAGCCACCTTCATCCTTGAAGATGGAGACGTTGTTGAAATCCACACAAAATAGGGCTTGACGAGGGTTATCTTGAAGCCATAGCTATTCTTTCAAGCTCGTGACGCTTTGAAACTGCATAGCTTTTCATGTCGTTATTCGCCGCTAAAATAAGCTCATCTGCTAGGCACTCTTCGATTGAACGGGGATTATGCATGGCTGCTTGCCGCGCTCCCTCGCATATGTACCTTAAAGCCAAGTCAACCCTTCTTTGAGGTGAAACATCAACGGACAAGTGGTAGACTATGCCGCCGTAGGCGATTCTTGTAGTGTCTTCGCATGGTGCAGAATTTTCAACAGCCCTTACAAGGACCTCTATTGGGTTTCTTCCGGTGCGTAGATGGATGATTTCGAAGGCGTGCTTAACAATGTTTATGGCTTTAGCCTTCTTGCCAGCGTTTTTTCCAGGACGCATAAGATTATTTACAAGTCTTTCCACAATGTTCACGCTTGCCTTTCCAAAGCGCTTGTGTTCATGACGCCCCATAGTGTGGGGTATAACAACAGGCTTAAGCGAAATATACCTCTGCAAACCTAAGTCCCTAACCTCAACATCCTTAAAGCTCCATTTTCCGAAAAGCTTTACCTCCTTCTCCTCCGCCTTCCGCTCAGCCTTCTTCTGTTGCTCTGTTTCTTTTTGTCCTTTCTGCTCCTTACTCAATTCCATCACCGCATCGGCTTCTGCTTCCTACCAAGCACAAGCTCCTTTAGGGAAACACCGTTAACCATTATGACTTTCCAGCGCACACCCGGTATGTCTCCCATACTCCTTCCACGAGAACCACCAATGCCCTCAACTATTACCTCGTCGTGCTCGTCCACAACGTTTAGAGCTCCGTCTCCAGGCAGAAAAGCCGTAATAACCTTTCCATTTTTGATTAGTTGGACGCGTACGCATTTTCTTATGGCACTGTTGGGCTGCTTGCTTTCCACACCAACCTTTTCGAGGACTATGCCCCTTGCCATAGGCGCGCCTTCAAGAGGGTCAGCCTTAACGTCTAAGCCTAGCATCCGCCTTTTATAATACATGCTACTCCAACGAAACTTCTTCCTTTTCTCTGCAAGCTTTCTTGCGGCGAACTCGCCCCTTGGAGACTTTGAACCCATAGCTTGCTTTTTCCTCTCGCTACGTGTAATTGCACATCTAATATTTAAACTGAACGAGAAGAAGCCGCCAAAAACTAGACGGGGAGACTCGTATTGGCTTGGAAAAGCTCCAAAAACAGAAATCTTC
>JAGTQI010000061.1:0-4520 GCA_018396955.1 Candidatus Bathyarchaeota archaeon
AGCATGGAAGCCGCCTTAGAATTTTCCAAGGCTGATGTTCCAGTAATGTTTTTTGGAATGCCCCAGCCAGGAGCCACGGGACCCGTAACGCTTGCTGGGTCATTAGTTGTGAACAATGCTGAAGTATTGGGATGCCTTGTAATTACACAACTAACATGTCCCGGCGCACCAGTTATTTATGGCGCTGGCATTGCAGCTTTCGATATGAGGACGCTAAAGCGTGCTGGAGGGGGCCCAGAACACGGTTTAACAGGCGCCGCTGCCGCTGAGCTGGCAAGTTATTATGGCATGCCCTCCATCGTTGGAGGATTTGTTTCAACGGCAAAGACGCCTGGAGCGCAGGCATGTTATGAAAAGTTTGCAAGCGGATTTCCACCGGTCTTCTCCGGGTGCAGCATGATAGCTGGGATAGGATTACTTGATGACTGCACAACTCTTGCCTTTGAAGAAATCCTGATCGACGCTGAAATTGTGAAGATGGTTTTCCGAATCGCCCAGGGGATAGAGGTTAACGACAATACGCTGGCGCTTGATATTATCCGCAAGGTTGGTCCCGGCGGCAATTTTCTAGCTGAGAAGCACACGCTTCAAAACTTACGAAGGGAACATTTCATTCCCGAATTAACCGACAGGCGATCCTTCGAAGCCTGGATTAAAGATGGCGGGAAAGACTTGGTGAAGATGGCCAAGGAAAAGGTTAAGGTAATTCTTCAGAAGCATCATGTCCAACCCTTAGAAAAAGAAGCACAAAAAGAAATTAAAAATATCATTAAAAAAGCGGAAAAGGATTTGGTTGCATACTAAAAGCTTATTAAAACTTTGTTTGTTAAATGTTTCAAAAAAGGGGAGAAATTATGCCTAAATCATCTATTCCAAAATTTCAGCCCTTATCCGAGGATGAAATCGAGGCAATTCACTTGGCATCTCTTAGACTCTTAGAAGAGGTCGGCGTGAAAATATACAGTGAAAATGCATTAAAAATGCTAAGCGACAACGGGGCTGAAGTGGATTCCAATAAAAAAATCGCATATATCCCGCAACACTTGGTTAAAGAAGCCCTCAGTAAGGCGCCTTCCACCATCAAACTTTATGGTAGAATCAGAAAACACGACAGGGTTTTGGAAGGAGACACTGTTACATTTAATCCTGGATCATCAGCACTATACATTCTGGATTATGAAACTAGTGAGATTAGAAGACCAGCTTCGAAGGATTTGGAGAACCTTGTTAGGCTTGCCGACTCCCTTGAATATATTCAGGCGCAAAGCACAGCCATGGTTGTTTCGGATGTCCCGCAGTCAATAGTGGATCGTTACCGCCTCTATATAGTCTTGAAAAATTCTTCAAAGCCAATAATAACCGGAGCTTTTAGCATTGATGGACTTTATGACATGAAAAGGATGCTTGAAATTGTGGCAGGCGGCGAGAAAGAATTAGCCAAGAAACCTATGGCAATATTTGACGTTTGCCCCTCTTCCCCGCTAAAATGGAGCGAAATCGACGTACAAAACCTAATGGATTGCGCAAGATTCCGCTTGCCTGTCAATATTATTCCTGCACTCCAGATGGGTGCCACTGGTCCCGCAACGATAGCTGGTTCTCTTGTTCAACACAACGCTGAAGTTTTAAGTGGTTTAGTGATGGTTCAACTGGTAAGTCCGGGTTCGCCAGTGATTTATGGGGGTTCGCCAACAGTTTTAGACCAAAGATACGCCACCGCATGTCTTGGAGCTGTGGAAGCCATGCTGCTGGGTTGCGCCTATATCCAAATTGCAAAAAGTTACGGATTGCCAACCCACATGTATATTGGGCTTAGCGATGCAAAAGTGATAGATGCACAATGTGGCTTTGAATCTGGAATTGGCATAGTTTTAGGTGCATTGGCGGGAATAAACGTGATATCGGGCCCTGGAATGTTGAATTTTGAGAATTGTCAAAGTTTAGAAAAACTTGTTGTAGACAATGAAATTTGCGGCATGGCATTAAGACTCGCAAAGGGCGTAAAGATTGAAGATGAAACCATAGCCTTTGACCTGATGAGAAAGGTAGGTCCTGGTGGGGTATACTTAGCAGAAAGGCATACTTTAGAATGGATTAGGAAAGAA
Source organism: Candidatus Bathyarchaeota archaeon (assembly GCA_018396955.1). Lineage (GTDB taxonomy): Archaea > Thermoproteota > Bathyarchaeia > Bathyarchaeales > Bathycorpusculaceae > JAGTQI01. Next base: position 2,106 of record JAGTQI010000061.1, read on the forward strand.
CAGTTCATCCCATCAGAAATTATCGACCGTAAAGAGTGGAAGATTTGGAAAGACGCTGGGAAAAAAGACATTGTTAAGAGAGCGCATGAAATCGTTGAGAAAAAACTGAAAGAGCATGTGCCCGAACCCTTACACAAAGATGTTCAAGAAAACCTTGACAATTTTGCAAAAGACTTATTGAAAAGAGGTTGAAAAATGGCATGCTATCCAACTCTTTTGAATACCTAAATAGATTCCTGATGGTAAGACAGATTCCATGAGGAAACAAAATGTTCAAGTTTGAAAGAGAACAGAAAATTTTTGACATTGCAAACGTGAAAGTTGGAGGACAGCCCGGCCAGCTTCCAACGGTGCTCATCGGAAGCGTATTCTATCATAAGCACAAAATTGTGAAGGACGAGAGGAAAGGCGAGTTTGATAAAGAGAAAGCCGAAGAAGTGTTAAAAAAGGAGGAGGAAATATCTAATAAGACTGGAAATCCGAGAATTGTGGATGTTTGCTGTTCCTGGCCCGAAGCCTTTGAAAAATTCATAGACTTTGTCGCAAACCATGTTGATGGACCCTTCGCAATTGATGGCGCCACAGCCGACGTGAGAATTGCTGGAGCAAAATATGTGAAGGATGTGGGTTTGTCGGACAGAGTTGTTTACAATTCCATAACACCCCACGTTAAAGAGGAAGAAATCACAGCCATTAAGGAGGCTAAGATCAGATCCGCCATACTCCTAACACTTAACACTAAAAACCCCACAATTTCTGGACGACTGCAGGTGCTTGAGGAATTATTAGCCACGGCTCAAAGGGCAGGAATAGAAAAATTTTTGGTGGACACCACGGTTCTCGACCTACCGGACCCTGGACCAGTTAGCAAGGCCATTTATCTAGTTAAGGAAAGGTATGGGCTGCCTGCTGGGGCTGGAACACATAACGCGGTTGATAGATGGAAGAGCAGACGAAAACTTGATGCAACGGAGTACATGCTTGCAACCAGCGTAGCCAACGTTTTCCCCGTAGTTGCTGGAGCCAACTTTATACTATATGGGCCTATTGAAAACGCTTCCCATGCATACTTTTACTGTGGCTTGGCTGACGCCTATGTTGCTTACGCTGTTTCCCAAGAATTTGGAACAAGACCGTTAACAAGAGATCATCCATTATACAAAATATTCAAATAGAAGCTTTCAATTGCCCCGTGGCGAAAAATTGCTTTCAGTTGTTTAACTTTTCTAGGGCTACCTGCATTCTGTTCATGGCTTCCCTTATTTTCTCTTTTGATGTTGCATAAGAAATTCTTATATATCCTTCACCGTAATCGCCAAAGGCTGTTCCCGGCACTGTTATAACTTTTGCCTTCTCAAGGAGGTACATTGCCATTTTCTCCGAGGACATGCCGGTTTTCTTTATGCTTGGAAAAACATAGAAGGCACCTTCAGGTTTTATGCACGTAACTCCAAGCATGGTGTTCAACTCTTTTGTTATGATCTCTCTCCTTTCGGCGTATTCCTTAAGCATTTTTTGCACATGTTCCTTTGGACCACGTAAAGCCGCAATGGCAGCCATCTGGGAAATGGAGCTTGGATGCACAAGAATGTGCTCTTGGAGTTCAAGCATAACCTCTATAATCTCTTCCGGTGCTACAACAAAGCCTATGCGCCATCCAGTCATGGCGTACGTTTTTGAGAATGTGAATATGCTTACTGTTCTCTCCTTCATTTCTGGAAGAGATGCAATACTTGTGTGGTTTACTCCATCGTATAAAATATTTTCATAGGCTTCGTCGGAAATCACATAGAGGTCATGTTCTAACGCTATATCCGCTATATTTTTTAGTTCCTTTTCCCTAAGTACAGCCCCCGTGGGATTGGATGGCGAATTGATGATGATGGCCTTCGTTTTCGGCGTTGTCCTCTTTGCTATGTCGTCGGCTTCTACGTGAAAATTATTTTCTTCTTTAAGCGGGTAGTAAACTGGCTTGCCACCTGCGAGAACAACTTGGGCAGTATAGTTTGGGAAGCCGGGATTTGGAATAAGCACCTCATCATCGGGATCAATTAAAGTCAGCATCGCCAAGGATAAGCCTCCCATGGCTCCAGCCGTTGCCATAATCTCCCCCTCTGGGTCAGCTTCTATCCGGTTTTCTCTCCGCAGCTTTTCCGAAACAGCCTTTCTAAATTCTAAAAAGCCAGCGTTTACCGTGTAGTGGGTGTAGCCTTCCCTCATAGCTTTTAAGGCGGCCTCAACAATATGTGGCGGTGTGTCAAAATCCGGCTCCCCCACTGATAAATTCACTAAGCCCTCGTATTTTTGAGCCAAGTCAAACATTTTCCGAATTCCGGATTTTGGAATTTCTTTAGTGCGCCTTGAAAGTTTCAATTTTTTAGCCATAAGCGACCCTTCGCTTAACGAAATTTATTT
>JAGTQI010000061.1:4538-8588 GCA_018396955.1 Candidatus Bathyarchaeota archaeon
TTTTAACAACCTCGACTGCCTCGGTTGCGTCTGCCCCATAACCGTCGGCGCCTATCTCTTCAGCCCATTCCCTGCTTGCCGGAGCCCCTCCTATGATTACTTTAACCTTTTCTCTTAGGCCTTCCCTCTTTAAAGCCTCGATAACTGTTCTCTGCTCTGGCAGAGTTGTGGTGAGGAGGGCTGACAATCCAACTATGTCGGGTTTCAGCTCTTTAACCTTCTCCACAAATTTTTCCGCTGGCACATCCTCGCCGATGTCATGGACTTCAAACCCGTTTGCTGTTAGCATAGAACCAACTATAGTTTTTCCTATGCTGTGGATGTCTCCTGCAACCGTGCCTAGAAGCACCTTCCCAAGAGACTTGCGCTCCTTCTTCTTCCGTTTTAGCTCAGGTTCCAAAACCTCTAAAGCCCTTTTCATGGTTTCAGCAGCCATCACCAGTTCTGGGAGGAACGCTTCTCCATTTGCAAATTTCTCTCCCACTTCCCTTATTCCCTTAGCCAAGCCTTCCTCAATAGCCTTTAGAAGGTCAACCCCAAGCTTTACAGCTTCTTTGGCGGCAGAAACAGCCTCATCTGCGTTGTAGTTCAAAACTGAAAGCCTTAATCTTTCAATAACGCTTTCTACATCCATTTTAGACGCCCTCCCTCTTCTTGATAATGTTCATAATTTTATCCTTTGCGTCTTTTGGAAGTGAAAGAACTTGATGGCTCTTTAATATTTTCTCAGCTTCTTCCTTAGCTTTAACCCATAAATCCTTAGCGCCCGCTTTGACCCAGATCTCTGGAAAAGTTCTATTGGTTATTTTTGGTATCCAAATCTCCTTTCTAAAGTGTTCAAGGGTATGACGCTCCCTTATGAAGCTGCCTTTAGGTCCCACATTCTTAATAACGTCAAACGCTAAGGTTTCGTCTGTAATTTCAAAGCCACCTACAATTTTCTTTATTATACTGACAATTTCGTTGTCTATGACGAGCCCTTCTAGGCTCATAGTGTTTTCTGAGGCAATCAACCCCATTCCACATATAAGGTTAAGGCCGGCAAGAGCGGGAAGTACACCAGTCAAAGCCTTTTCATACCCCATCTGAGCGTCCAAAGACTTGGAGTCAGTCAAAACACCGCCACCAGCGCTCGGAATACCGTAATAATGCGCCATATTGGCGACACATGCATGTAACATGGTAAATTCTGGTCCTCCAAGCACCGCTGAAGCTTCCCTTACATCCATGGCCCTAGCCCAACTCCCAATAATTAGCGGAGCGTTCTTGTTAACCACATAACGAATCACTAAGGCGCTTGTGAATTCAGCCATGTTTAGGGCTAGGGTTCCAGCCAAAGTTACCGGGCTTGTAGCCCCAGCCATGGGACCAGAATTCACAAAAACTGGAATGCCAAGTTTACAGGCCTCAACAAAAGCCTCAAGGGTAGCCCTATCATAGGTAAGTGGACTCGTTATGGATATCAGCAAAAGCATTATTGGTTTTTTCCTCAACTCTTCCATTCCGCCAACAATTGCTGAAGCCATTTCTATGGCGTCGAATGCGCCCTCTTTCCGCATAGCCTCATTAATTATTGGTTTACTTGTGTTTTCGAAGGCTGTTGCCCACATATACCTATCCACAATTTCGTGGGGCACATCCATTGGCGAACCCATACACATGTAAAGCTCAACATTATCCAAGGCGTCCGCAATTTTCGTTGCATTCGCTAAGTCCTGCACTGTAACCCTTCTGTAAGTTCTTGATGCCGCATCGTAGAAGTTGGTTGCAAAACCCACAGTGCCAAAATGCGTTTCATCCCCGCCCAAAGTTTTCCTTGTTTTTAAATCTCTATGGTAAACGCTAAATCTATGAGGTGTTTTTTGAAGGGCTTCTTCAGCGAGATGTTGTGGAATACGCACAAGTTGATTCTTGTAGTCAACTTCAGCTCCTACCACCTCAAGTTTTTGGAGGACTTCTTCATATGGAACTATAACGCCAACTTCTTGAAGAATATCCAAACTTGTCAGATGCACAGCATACCTCTGTCTTTTAGAAAGCAAATTAAGCGAAGGCATCATACTTTCACCATTTTCTTTGAGTGAAAAAAATATTTTAAATTTAGTAGCTTAATAAGTTTTTAATAATAAAGCTGCGGAAATATGCATACAACACGAAGAGATGAGCTAAACAATGCTTGTCGAAGGTTTAAAATGTATAAACTGCGGAGAAATATTTTCTCCCGACCCAAAATTTTTTGTCTGTCCAAAATGCGGCTTTGAAAAAGTAAAAGGAATAACTGTTTTTAAGGGCATAACGGAGGTCGTATATAACTATGAAGAAATCGGAGAGATGGTGAGTAAAAAATTGTTTTCTAAGAGACCCTTCAATGCTTTAAGATATAGGGAATTGCTTGGATTTCAAAAGAAAGAAAAATTATTAACACTAGGCGAGGGCGGAACCCCTCTACTGAAAAGTAAGAAACTGGCAAAAAAGTTTAAAATTAAAAATCTACTCCTAAAAATTGAGGCACAAAATCCAACAGGCTCTTTTAAAGACCGAGAAAGCCTTTTAGCCGTAAACAAGGCGCTACAATTTGGAAAAAAGAGCGTGTCATGCGTTTCATCAGGAAATGCTGCTGCTTCCTTAGCGGCTTATGCAGCCCGAGCAGGATTAGACTGTTTCGTTTTTATGCCAGCAACAGCCTCTAAAGGAAAAGTATCCCAATGCTCAGTTCACGGCGCCAAAACTTTTCTGGTGAATGGAATTTATGAAGAAATTTTTGAAGTGTACTTGGAGGCAGTTAAGGATTTCTAAGTTTTTGAGTCTTGCCCAGGGCACAACAGGTTTAGGGTGGAGGGCGACAAGACAATTGCTTACGAAGTATGCGAACAGTTAGGATGGAAGACACCTGAATGGGTTATAGATAATGTTGGTAATGGAACTCATCTGTATGGCATGTGGAAGGGATTCAAAGAGTTTAAAGATTTAGGTTTTATAGACGATTTGCCAAAAATGGTTGCCACAGGACCAGTTGGTGGCGCACCTATTGTTGACTGTTTTAAAAAAGGTGAAGTTGCGCCTCTGGAAAGTTGTGAGGAATCCATAGCCGAGGGTTTGGTTAGTAGATGGAGTTACGACGCTCCATTAGCGCTTAAGGCGTTGAAGGAATCCAATGGAAATGCAGAGTACGTTTCAGATGGGGAAATTTTAAAAGCCATGAGTTTGTTGGCGCGTCTTGAAGGAATATTTGCAGAACCCTCCGGTGCAGCATGCCTTGCTGCCCTTCCAAAACTTGTTGAAGCCGGCATTATTGATAGGAAAGATGAGGTTGTATGCCTAATAACTGGGAATGGGCTTAAAGACCCTAAAAGCGGAAGACGGATATCAAAAAAGCCAATTAATATACCGCTCAATGTTGATGCAATTAAAAAATTTTTAAAATAGTCTTCCTTTTAAACAGAGGGAAACATTTGTGAGTTTATTTTTTGGAGCTGAAACCAAAAGCAAAGAGGATGCAAATGCTCTTGTCCTTGGTTTATGTTGGGATAGAAGCTCATCCTTTAGAAAAGGGTCGGCTAAAGCTCCAAAGGTCATCAGAGAATATACAAGTTCAAAAATTTATAACTCTTATACGGAAAACAATGTGAACCTTAAGGATTATTGGAAAATTTATGATTTGGGCGATGTTTCGCCCAAAATAGTTGAAGAGGGCATTGTTAACCCTCATAACATAGTTCAAATTGGCACAAGGGCATCCACCGCTGAACAGACAGCTTACGCCAAAAACGCCAAAATAAAAATTGTAACTACATCTGATGTTTGCAAAAATGCCGAGAAAATTTCCTTCCTTATTAATGAAGCATTGGGAAAAGTTGACAACGTGTACGTATCCTTCGACGTCGACGTCCTAGACCCTGCATTTGCCCCGGGAGTTGGCAACCCAGAAGGTGGAGGAATAACGCCACGAAACCTTATAGACATAACCCATAACCTAAAAGGATTAAACGTAAAAGCTTTGGACATCGTCGAGGCAAATCCAGATTATGATTGCGTAGGCGTAACTTTCTG
>JAGTQI010000060.1 GCA_018396955.1 Candidatus Bathyarchaeota archaeon
AGGCGATAGGTTATACGAACCGGCAGATTCTCCTACTAATCCTCATGGAGTCAATTGTTATGAGTCTTGTCGGCGGGTCTGCCGGAATATCAATGGGCGTGGCGGGAGCCTACATACTTGCCTCAAGAGGCTTCACAATAGGCGGAATAGGCGAAAGCGGCATAACCTTACAACTAAGCCCTTTAATAACGCCAACCCTCCTAACCCAAACATTAGCCCTAACAATCCTAATAGGCTTAGTGGGTGGAATCCTACCAGCCTACAGAGCCTCAAAAATTCCACCAGTAGTAGCCCTCAGATACGAATAAACAACGCTTAACCCAACAACTTCACAGTCTTGCTCAGCAGATGATTTAATCACAGTAATATAGGAGGAGAAGGTGTAAAAAGTATGAGGAGAAACATGTAAAACACGAAGGAAGAAAGCGCCGCAAAAATACTTATTCTCCACGGTAATGTTAACATTGAATGAATCAAAATTGCACACAATGCTATGACCCATATCCAAATTATCTTATCTAAAACCCATAATAACATGAGATGGAAGCCGAATGGTTCAAGAATTTGCTTTTCCGCTCTTTGCCATTCGCCTGAAACTCTGCCCAGATATGAAAAAGAGAGGTATATGTTCGGCGACGTTATATGCACAAGTGTGAAAATAATAATCCTCACAAAGTATACTATAAGAATGAAGCCCGCTGCGATAAGCAGAGGTTTCCATACTGTTTTAGCTCCAAAAACTTTAGGAATTAGGTACAATAGGCCCCCAAGGAAAACCCATTGAATAGTAAATTGCATGAAAGCGTTAAATGGAGAGTAGGGGTTAAGCAAGCTAATTAACAATTCGTTTGAAGTCTCTATTTGCGATCTGTAAAGTCCGTGAAAGAAAAGCCCATCGATGCGTAACGTTATATTATCGTGTACATCAAACCATGAGAATTCAAGCTTTAAACCAGTTATATTATTCCAGTTTGCGCTGCCCAACGGTTTCCATACATCCCCAAGTGAAAGAGTCACGTTATTCCACACGTCAGTGTAATTTATATAGGTGGTGATATCCTGGTAAAAAAGGCCTTGACTACCCGAAATCAAATAAATACTCACATTTGACGGTAAAGTTTCCGATGGTTTAACTATTTTAATCCGCAAGGTTAGGTTTTTATATCCGTTAGATCCGGAGCAAGGAAATCCTTCGCGAAAGTTCAACTCCATCCAAACATGATTGCTTGAATTGATTTTGAATTCTATGCTCCTTTTTCCGTAATAGCCTTTGTTTTCAGGATATGTTACATTAATGAAATCGTTTGTGTTTACTGTTATATTTGCTATCGAATCCCAATAAGAAGCTTCCTCGGTCCACAGGTCAAAATTTTCAGATGGCCCATTCGGCTTTGTTTCGTCGATATATTGTTTAGATAATAACGTATAACTTAGTGCAAAATTCGCCGCTATGAATAAAATCATTGTAATTATGGGGCCTACGTATTTTGGGTTTTGTATTATTTCTCTGAAGGCTTTGTGGGGAGCATATATAACTCTGAACACTTCGCGCATGGACATTTGTTAGAGGCTCCGCTGTTAGTTTTCACTTTACAGTTATTAAAGGTTGCTTACATTCCAGCTTTAAGCCTTCTATACATGTTGTAATCCACGTATTCTAGAAATGGATTTTCCGCCTGATACTTGACCGTGAGTTTTTGGCGATGCCTTTTCTCGAGGATTTGGCTTGTTGTCGTGAAGGAGTAGGCGTCGCTTCCTGCTCCTGAACCGTAGCTTACGATTAGGATGCGTTCGTTTGGTCTTGCTATATCGAGAACTGCTGCCAAGCCTACTGGCGACGAGCCCGAATATGTGTTGCCAAACTTAGCCACTTGAATTGATGGCATGTATTGCTCCTCTTTGAAGCCTAGTTCACGGGCTATTCTAACTGGAAACTGGATGTTGGGCTGATGCGCTACAAAATAGTTTATGTCGCTTGGCTTTAAACCTAGCCTATCCATAAGCTTTTTTGCAGCTTTCCGTATGTGTTTAAAGTAGGCTGGATCGCCTGTAAACCGGCCTCCATGCATTGGATATGGCTCACCGTCTCTGCGCCAGAAGTCGGGCGTGTCAGAAGTACATGAGTACCAGCCTTCAAGCTCTGCTATGACATCGGTTTTTCCGAAGATGTAGGCGCACCCGCCATAGCCGACGAAGAAGTCAAGTTCCCCGCCTGGGCAGTCCCTTGGGGCTGCTTGAGAGTTATCTGCCCCAATAACCATGGCATATGGAACACCCATTTTTGGATAGCTGACAAGTGAGGCGGCATCCTTAAACATGCTTGTAGCCGCTTTACACGCGAATTCCGTGTCAACCGCATCAACTCCTTGAACATCCTCGTCCTCCTCGCCAAGTTTGAGGACTTGGGCAACCTTTGAGGCTATTGGTTTAACAGCGTAGGGGTTTGACTCAGAACCAACGTAAACCTTGCCAACAAGTGAGCTGTCAACGCCAGAATGGATTAACGCGAGTTTTCCAGCCTCAACAGCTGCTGTTATGGCATCCTCGTCTATGAAGGGGACGGAGCGTTCTATGCCGCCCTCCCTAATTCTAAACCTAGAAGTGTATACGCCGTAGCCAACTATGCCAGGCGCATCATACTCCTTGTTAGGCTTTGCCACACAATATTCTTGATACGGATAATACTCGTCGGCGAAGGTAAAAGTTAAAGAAATTGTTGGGATAATTTCGCTTCTCTCTACAGAGTAACGTCTCCTAAACCTTGGGACAACCTCTTTGCCTTCAAGGGATGAAAAGTCTATGGTTTCGCCATTCCTTATTATCTTGTCTGTGAGTCTTCCCGGAACCCTAATTTTGCCATTGTGGAAGGAAACTATCCCGTAAATGTAGCTGCCGAGCTTTGTAAACTTGTTTGTTGGCTCATTAACGAGTGTGCAAAGTTCAAGTCTACCCTTCTCGTAAAAGAAGTCTATATCCTCCATTTTCCCGAAGCTTTTTCTTCCGCAGTTTCCGCAGTAATCCCTTATTTCAAAATATTCTTTTCCACAAATTTGGCATCTTCTACCTCGAAGTCTATCGCCGAGATAGGAAACACGCCTTTCTATAGGTTCGCTGCTCATTTAGAAGCCTCCTCCCAAAATGTGGACATAACTTTTAGTGCCGAAACCCTCAAGCTCAAGCACACAGCCATACCTTAACCCTCCATCAGTTTTTATTTGGCGCTCGCCAGCCTCGCCCCTAAGCTGTTTAACAACCTCGTAAATTTGGGCTCCGCCGGTGGCGCCTAAAGGGTTTCCATCAGCCTTTAAGCCGCCATTCATATTAACAAAAAGCTTCTTTCCATTCACCTCATAATAGCCCCTATAATCTTTACAGCTTTCAAAGATGGCTTTCCAAGCTGTTCCCCGCCCACAAAAGCCTAAATCTTCTAGGGAAACCATTTCCATAACGGTGGACTGGTCGTAAACCTCAAGCAGTTGTATGTCCCATAGGCTTATCCCAGCGTTTTTTAGGGCTTTCTCAATTGCTAGGCGAGTCGCAGTAAAACCGGTCATGTCCTCACGAGCTGGAAATGTTAGATAGTCTGTGGCTGATGCAGAGCCAAGCACATAAATCGGCTTGTCCGTCAGCCTTTTGGCCGCCTCCTCGCTGGCTAAAATCACTGCGGAGGCGCCGTCAGATATTGGCGCAAAATCATAAAGTCCTAATGGACGTCTCGCATTTTTTCTGGCTTCCAACACTTGCTCAACAGTTATTTTCCGCTGGAACTGGGCATACTCGTTTTTCAAGGCGTTCAAATGATTTTTAACAGAAATTTGCGCCAAAGCAATGTTGAGCTTTTCAAGGTTCTCGTTGCTTATGCCATAATGCTTAATGTAGGCCCTAAGCATAAGTTCATGGTTGGCTTCAGGTGTGCATCCAGCATAGTAACTCCAAGGGTCTTCAAGAAGCATAAGGTCATCTCGAATTTTATCCCAGCGGTCCGTCATCTTCTCTATGCCGCCAACGAGCACTATGTCGTATTTTCCAGCTTGTATAGCGTTGCAAGCATTGGAAAAGGCTGAACTGAAGGAGCGCACAACATCCATAGGCACATGCAGCTCCGTCAACTCGGATAGGAAGCCCTCTTCAAGCCCAAGCTTATTGGTTATTGGCAGAAAATAATCTGATAAATAGCATGCCTCCAGGTCTTTGCGTTCAATTCCAGCCTCTTCTGAAGCTTTAAGCCAAGCCTCCTCGATGAGGCGTTCAGGCTGCTTCTCGTAATGCTCCCCAAATTTTGTCCTGCCAGCCGCAACAATCACCGGACGATTTCCCATTGCTACACGCCCTCTTACCGTAGCAATTATCCCCTTTAACAGGCTTTAAGTGTTTGCCAACTCAACGCCTCAAACCATAAAAACATTTACCGGCATTGAAACATAACTTTCGGTTGAGGGTGGAAGGTCATGACATTTGAGGAAAAGTACCGCCTAATAATAACCGTCAAAGAAATAAAAGGAAACTGCCCGGTCTTCAAGGTCGGCGACAAAATAGTTGTGGAATCACCAAAAATAGTTGTTGGGAAGACAGATAATATATGTATTCATGCCTTTGGATGCATGCTTTCCATGCTTGCTCCATTAAGCTATGGAATTAGCTTCAAAAAGTTGGGCTTGGCTAAAGAGGAGGGCGAAACCGGATTCGTGCAGTGCCTAGACCCTGGAAAACCTTACACAGAGGGTGGAACAGTGTTCTTCGAGATAAGAAGGGAAAGAATGTAAAGCGCTATTTTTCGGTAATTCTCGGATAAACCAGTTTGCGACGATTGGGATAGTTAACTAGCGCTTTGTCCTTGGTGAGCCTCTACTTTTTCTTGCAGATGGGCACTTAAACCAAACAGTGGTGCCGGGAATAACAAACCACTGCCTGCTTAAAAGCCACAAAACTATCCCAGCATTAAGCCGAACATCCCCAAAAACAACAAGATATATGAGTTTAAAGAGAACCACGAGAAGAGAGACAACTAATCAGTCCATAGAACGGATTAGGGCTCCCAGAGATTTTCGGATAGGCCTTCCAGACAACCACAAAGAGAACGCCACTCCCAATAAGCACTGCGCTAAACTATAAGCATATGCCGACTTTTGTTTTCGTAGGATCCGCCTCATTAGAATCGGCCATTCTTGTTGCTTATGCTGGCTTATGAAAATGCAATAGCTTCAGCGATCTGCATTTCCACTCCCCACATTTTCCGGATTTCACTTTTGAGGGCGCCAATCTCCATGCGAAGCTTCCTTTAACCTTCTCAATTGAAGGGCCTCCCATGACTTGCACCAAACCGCAATATATCGCACTACTCAATAAAAGCTTGTTAAATACAAACAAACACAAACAACCTTGAAGACTTGAGTATCCCTTTTGGGATTTAAACCCAAATTTACCAGTAAAACTATGCCATATTGTTTGTAAATTCATTGGTTGACTGAGAAGGCTAAGGTTGATTAAATACCTTTCTTGAATATCTCTATTACGACGTAGCTTGCGAGAAGTTCTGCCATCTCCGGTGGGATTGAGGCTAATAACTGGAAAATTGAACCCATCTCCTTTGGAAATCCCTTCTCAAGCCCCAGTGCCTGAAGAATTCTTTCTCCTTGAACTTCGAGGACTTTTTCTGCTTGAGCGAAAAGCTTTGCAAGGGTTGCAATATCCATTTCGCCCGGTGAGAGCATGCCGAGGGCAACGCTGAAAATTTCAAGCAAGTTCTCAGCTTCCGTTTGCGGGAGTTCTTTCACGACCTCGGTGCACTTCTTTAAATCCGAAATCATAAAATCTGCAAGCTTTTCATGAATGGGATTTATTGTCAAGTGAAGGCTTGGTGGTATGTTCATGCTTGCAATCCCTTTCTGGGGCATTAAAATCCATCCGTTCTTTGCCATCTCATCCGAGAGTTTAAAGAGGTTTATTTCAGACGTGAATGCTGCGATAACGGATGGTTCACCCATAGCACTGTAACCAGCTTCCTTAAATCCCTCCACTATCTTGTTTTTCGCTGAAATTATCTTTCTTGCAAGCTCCAGGTAGCCTTCTTCGCCGAGAAAGTGCATTGTAGCCCATGCTGCGGCTAAAAGAGCCTCGGAACGAGAAGACAAAACTGCAGGGTTTACAATTGGATAACCCGGCCACTTCAAATTGGAGAATTGAGAGAACATCTTATAGAACTTCTTTCTGAAAAGCACAACTGAAGCGCCGATAGGGGCGTAGGCGTATTTGTGCGGATCCATTGAAATTGAGGAAACTCCATCAATCGCGAAATCAAAGTCAGGAATCTTTTCCCCAAGCTTCTTCATGAACGGAAGCACGAACCCCCCGACACATGCATCAACATGAAGCCATACGCCCTTATCAATGGCGATGCTCGCAAGATCCTTTATTGGGTCTATGGTGCCAAAGGGCCAGTTCGGGGCTGAACCGACGATCATTGCGGTGTCCTCTGTTATCGCTTCGTTAATTGCATCCGGGTCGGCTGCGAAAGTTTTTTCATTTACCCTAACTCTCTTTACCCTCAATCCCATATACTCTGCAGCTTTATCATAACATGGATGCCCAGTGACCGGCATAACTATTTCAGGAATCGTAATTGAACCCTTTTTTAAAATGAAACAATCTCTCGCAGCTTTCACTGCGAGAAAAACGCTTTCAGTTCCGCCGAAGGTAAAGGTTCCCGCAACCTGTTCATCACCGTGCATCAAAGAAGTGGAGTAGTCTATTATGTCCTTCTCCATTCTTATCATGCTCGGAAACTCGGTGAAGTCGAGCATATTTTTGAATGCGAACATCTTAATTGCTTCAAATGCAACTTCACGCATCTCCTCAACCCCTGGTTCAAATGCGATTGTGAAAAGCCTTCCACTATATGGATCGAGATCATCTGCGGCATATTCCTTCAGCTTCCGAAGAATTTCTTCCATGCTTAAACCTTTCTTTGGTAAAATGTTCTTCATGGTCAAAAACCTCTTATAATAGAGATGATTGAACCGTAGTAATAAATTTTTGCATGACCAAAAACGGAGCCATAAAATTTTCCTTAAGGGATGAAAAAGTGTGTAACAAGGCACTAAGCTTACATAGCTCTTCAACTTGTCTAAAGTATCCGTATACTATGCATAATCTGTATGGTGCTGTCTTAAATTCACAGTATCTCCCTCTTTCCATGAAAAGAATATGGCATCTGGTTGAAGTATTTTCACGGAAACGAAACCCTCTATTGTGGTTAAAAGAGAGTAAACATTGGAACCGAAAGCTACTCCAATTAGTTGGTGTCCAAAGCATATTCCAAGAACTGGGATGTTGACTTTTTTACAAACTCGATTTCCGAACGGTATATTTCACGGGTTTTAGGTTCATTTAAATGACTCTCAGAACCGGAGAGTATTATAGCTTGGATATCTTGGGGTAGCTGCTGACTAACTTCATAATAACTCCAAACTTTAACTTTGCTTATCCCTAAATCAAGTAATGCCTTTTTTATTTCTTCAATTTTGTATAAACTTTTTTCGTCACGGTAATTGTTTATGATTAGAATAGTCATATGACGGACCCCAATATCTTTCATTTAGTTTAATCAAAAATATGCGTGCAAGTATAAAATAAAAGTAAAGTTCAGCTAAATTCAATAAAGAGGACTAAAAACATGATAGATGATGCCCAAAGAAAAATTCTCCAAAAGCTTGTAGAGTGCCTGGGCACTGAAGTGGATATTCAATTCACTCAAAGCAAAGAGTTACCCTCGTTACCGGTTAATCCATTCAGCCAAGAGGAGTCGGAAAAAAGCACGGTTGCCCACTACCTTCTAATAGCTACATCTATTGATATAACTCGAATTGTCGGAACAGAGAATGCGAGGAGAATTTTATGCTTTATGTATAACCTGGTCAATGAGAGATTATTCACGGAAATAGATGTTGGGGGAGATAGAATGCTGGTTTAATTATGCGAAAAGGAAGTATAATTTGGGAATAGAGTGTTACAAAATTCCTTATTACATCCGTAAAGTAAATTGTTTTGTCAAAGAAGTGGGCGGCGATTTGTATAGATGGGGGAGAAAATATAGAAATGTAAAGGAATTGATTGACTTGATTGCGGGTAAATGTGACCTAGGAAGGCTAAATTCCGCCAGAAAACGTGTATGCATGTATTTAAGGTGGATGGTTAGACCTAAACCTGATTTAAGATTGTGGGATCATCTATCGCCTCGTGATCTTTATATACCTCTTGATAGAAACGTGGGTTACGTTTTATCGAAACTCGGGGTTCTTAGCGAGGGAGAGCTAAATTACCTTCAATGGAAACACGTGGTAAAAGCTACAAATTTTGCCAAAGAGCTTTTCCCTGAAGATCCTGCAAAAGTTGATTATCCATTTTTCCTCCTTGGAAGATGGCTCAAGGGTAGGCAAGAAATTGGTGAATGCGAGAAACTCGCAAAAACAGTCTTCAGGAGGGGATAGGCAAAATGAAATCTTGTTGGCAATTTATTCGTAAAATTATAGAAGAAAAGCAATCACTGTTGCTGATTACAGCATGTTCTGGAGTATCTGGAGGAATAACATAAACATAAGGTGCATAATCCATTACGAATTGATAATAGGCTTCTGGGA
>JAGTQI010000062.1 GCA_018396955.1 Candidatus Bathyarchaeota archaeon
AAGAGCTTGAACTAATGCGCAAAGCAGGAGAACTCACATGCGAGGGAATGAAGACAGCATATGAGGTTATAAGGCCTGGCATCCGCGAGTATGAGGCTGCAGCCGAAATAGAATACGCCATGAGAAAAAGGGGCTCGTGGGGGACAGCCTTCGAAACCATAGTGGCTTCTGGAGTGCGCTCCGCCTACCCCCACGGAGGTTGCACAGACAAGATAATCCGCGAGGGCGACTTGGTTGTGGTTGACATAGGCGCCTCCTATCGTTATTACCGTTCAGACATGACAAGGACATTAGTAGCTGGAAAACCATCAGAAAAACAGAAACACCTATACGAAATTGTAAAAACAGCCCAGCAAAAGGCTGTCCAAGCCTTAAAGGCAAAGGCAAAAGCAAAAGACATAGACACAGCGGCGAGAAAAGTTATTGAAGATGCTGGATACGGCGAATATTTTGTCCACAGCCTAGGACACGGCGTAGGCTTAGAAGTACATGAACCGCCAGTCCTCGGACAGCATAGCAAAGATAAGCTGACCGCGGGCAACGTTGTAACAGTTGAGCCGGGCGTATACATTGTAGACTTCGGCGGCATCCGGATAGAAGATACAGTGCACGTTAAAGAGCGTGGTATAGAGAAGTTAACGGACGGATGGTATACTATCGAATCGACCAGCGAAAATTAAAGATAAACGCACCTTAACACCATTAAGTCATAACTAAATTTGGAATTTACCTTGATACAAATCTTTAGATTCGAATGAGAGGAAAATGGAAAATGTTAAGGCAATTGTTCACTTCCCATATTGTTAGTCTTCCTTGCCTCCACCTTGACGTTCCCACAAACAGCACAATATGCCACTGGCGTTAAAAGCATTTTCAATCACATCATCACACACGTCGACATATACTTTCAATGGTACGATAAATATGACAATTCAAGAAGTTACCAGCACAAGCATTTTAGGAATCATAGAGGTTGTGCCGACAACCTCTCGCTCTCTTCCCCACACCACCGATTACTCCGAGTTTAAAATCTTTTTCGCATTTTTTGCGCATAAAATTATGACGTCTGCAATACCTTTGCATTGCCTTCGTCCACAACTTCACGTTTAACGCTGAGAATAGTTAACTTCTCGCCTATTAATTCTTCAAAATTCGGCTCAATCCAATCTTTGTGATGTAAATTGATGGAGTTGAATTGAACACAAGCGCTTCATTTTTGCTCAGCCGCAGACGTTTCTATAAGCCTTCTCTCAATTTCTTCAGGCGAATATCTAACCCGCACTCAATGTTACGTTGCTTCACTTGGTCGGCAAACTCCCAGACGAAAGCTCGACATTTTCGCAGCCTTTGCAAAGGTTACTTTTCCATAATGCAGCAGCCAAGGGGCTTTTGTTACACCCTTCGCCGATACCCAGCTCGATCTCACACATTAAAAATCGTAGATGTCTAGCTTGATGGTAAATGGAGCCCTTATATGTTCTCGCAACTCCACTACGACCCCCAATTTGTAAGGCTGATCAGCTTTCAAATTGACTACCCCCTCTAGGTTTTTTGCGGAAAGAAATTTCAAGTCCTTATAGGCGTTCTCGCAACCGTTATCAAATGGCGCAGAACCTCAGCGTCGTTTCTGTTTCAAGCCCTTATAGGTATTCTCGCAACCTTGGAGCTTCAAACTGGGGCTTAACGCCTGACTTGCACATAGCAATATAAGAGTCAAAAGTGTCATCTTCATCCATTTCATAGCTTATCACCCGATAATTGTTATTCTTAGCAGAGGTGTTTTAAGTTTAATATAACCATAGGTGGGGCTCTCGAAGATGCCAAACACATAATAGGTGCCTGGCGGCACTTGCTTAGGCTTTATCACCCAAGGGTACACTCCGAAGTCAATTTCTAAGTCGTCGTAAATTTGTTGCCAGGTCCCTACGAGCGTTATATTCTCACGAGGAGCAATCGACAAATACGGCAGTATCACTAAAGGCTCGACCATGTAACTCCTGTACCTGAAGACGTGGTTGAGGTTTTCGTCAAGGATTATGAAGTCAGGTACAAGATCGCGGCTGGAGTATAGTGTCACGTTTTCCTCGCCGATATTGGTCAGAATCCATGTTACATCAACCCGTTCACCAAGCTTGTATATGTACTTTTCCAAGGCTATTGTCAGCTTAAAGGGATACTCTGTTGTTTCGGTTTGAAGCGGAGAATCGAGCGGAAAGATGGTGTTGAGAGACATGAAAATTATTGTAGATGCTAAAACAGCCTGAAGGGCAAAACCTCTAGAAAGTATAATCCTAAACATAACCCCCAAAAAAGTATAAGAGATTTGATATATAAAAAGGTTAATTGCACAGAAGGGGGGAACGATTTCGCTCAGCTGGTTTGACATTGCATACACTACATTGAACTTTATCGTAACGCTCTACTGCTTCAGAGAATATTTATCATCTCGGAAGAAGCCGTTTCAACTACTTGCTCTAGGCTTTATATGTCTTCTAATTTCCGATTCTTTATGGGTGTTTGCAGTTTTTCCTTGGCTAAACGGAATACTTTCTATGTATAGCTACATACGTCTCGGAGTGTATGCTGCCTTTATACTTCTGGTCATATATGCTTTACAACTGTTCAGCTTAGAAAGTGGTAAACACTAAAATCGCTAAACGCGTTCCATCAACTCTTTTTTATAGAATACCGATTTGATAAAATGCAACCAAAATATAAAATTTGACAAGCCCTTCAACCACCATTATAAAATGATTACAAAACAGAAACTTACACTTTCTGTTAGATGACACTGAAAGTGTCTTAATAATGAATTATCAATTAATAGCCTAAAAAGGCTGCAAATATTTCTGCAGAGCGCCCTGAACATTCGCAGCATAGGTCCCCAATCTTCTAGACTTTAATTCTCGAAAAATGTTCGCGGGCTATTCATTGATACCCTCTATGTTGAAGCCTAAATGAATATCGCCAAATTCTGTTTTAAACTCTTTAAAATTATGTTTGCAAAGGTCTATAACAACGGCTTTGCCTTTTCTTTTCAGAATCTCTTTAATTCCTTTGAAGACTTTTCGGGGCTCGGCGCTGTGGTGAAGCATCAACGTTGAAAATGCTGCGTCAAATCTGAGTGGAATATTAAAGTATTTTCTTGCCTCTTTTATGCTGCTTTTGATATTTTCAGCTATACCAACAAATGGCGTTATTTCGTCGCTCTTCTTTCTTAAGGATATAAGCATGGCTGGGGTTACGTCCATAGCATAAAAGTGAACATTGCGCAACGTTTGGCGAACTCTATTATTTAGCTTAACCGTGAAAAAGCCGGTGCCAGCTCCGACGTCTAAAATTTTTGGATTTCGCGGAAGGCTCGGTGTTGTGAACAAAAATTCGTAAATGGTGTTAACTATTTAGTTTATCCCATTTTCTCCAAATAGTCTAATATAATTTTGTCTCTCTTTTCAGCTTCCTCGGCTGTGAAATACTGACTTCCTTTGTAAGTAAACTCAGGGTTAGGGGCATTCAGCGTCCTGAAAAGCTGTTCAAGCTGCAAATTTTGAACGTAGCTTTCAAAGGCCATAACATTTAGCACCGCTACCGTTTGTTGGCTTAATTCCATAAACTGTTACACTTACAATTGAGTTAGCATATTCTTTTACTATTGAATCATTGATCATAAGGTCTACAGGAAAATGCGACTCCTCAATTACATTTACGTCCCTGAAACCTACGCTTTTGATCAGTCTAAGATATTCATTCTTCAATGCGGCTCCAGAGATGCAGCCAACGTATGCCTGCTCACTTTCTTTTATCACCTTGGGCAGTTCTTTCAATAAGACAATGTCAGAAATTATTAACCTGCCACCTGGTTTTAGCACCCTAAAGGCTTCTTCAAATACTCGCTTTTTGTTTGGTGAAAGATTAATGACGCAATTTGAAATTACTACGTCAACGGAGTTATCCGCGACGGGAAGATTTTCTATTTCCCCAAGTCTAAACTCCACATTCCCATAATTACCTTTTCTGGCAGCCTTCCTTGCCCTATCGACCATTTCAGGCGTCATATACACACCAATAACTCTTCCTTTTTCGCCAACCTTTTTTGAAGCTAAAAACAATCTAAGCCGCTTCCTGAACCCAAGTCAAGCACAATTTCCCCTTCTTTCAAAGATGCCAATGCAACTGGATTTCCACAACCCAGACTGAAAACGTCTTCAGGAACAGATTTTAATTCTTCTTCAACATAACCAAGCTTCTTATAGCTTTTTTCTAGGTTCACAGATTTTGACAGCATGAGGGAGAGCAACAGCTACTCTTCTTTTTCGCTATTTCAGCGTAACTTTTCCTCACGTTTTCTTTTATCTTAACATCATCCATAGGTCGTTTCTCCCCAACCTAAGACTTCCTTAATAATAGGTCCGAGGAAACTTTTAATCGAGTTTCCAAGATTTTCAGCCTTCACTATGGGATTTGGGGGCATCCGAATAGAAGACACGGTACTCGTCAAAGAGCATGGCGTAGAAAAATTAACACACGATTGGTACACTCTAGAAGCGGTCAACGAAATTTAAAGACAACACTTTATAGCTAATTTAAAATTCAACAATACAGATCTTGAATTCGAGTATGAAAGGAGAATGTTAAGGCAATTGCGCTTTACAATTTGTAGTTATTTGCTATACTGCTAATTGCCAACTCCTTATCTGAAATTGCCGAAACATTTGAAACCTTTAAAGTTTAATATGATGTGTGTTAAGCTTTTGTTGAGGTAATTCGCGAATCCCTTGAAGGAGAAGTGATTCGGTTGCCCGTTGAAGTTGGGTTGGAGTTGTATGGTGAGAAAGGCGTTGTTTTGCCGTTTTTCACGGGACATGTCGCAAGGGGTTTGTTGTTACACATGGTAAGGCAGATCGATCCAAGTGCGGCTCTTGTCTTGCATCAGTTGAATGTTTCTAAGCCTTATAGCGTCACACCTTTACGTTTTCGACGTGTCTCGCGGGTTGAAGATGGTTTCGTCTTGGATCCCGCCCATCCATGTCATGTGAGTTTTAGATTTTTAAATGATGATTTAACCGGATATTTATTGCAGTTTTTTGAAAGGCAAAACAGCATCATGATTTTTGACACAGTCTTTCGTATAGTTTCTTTAAGCATTAAGAGCAATGGCTATGGAGATTTAGAGCGCGAAGCTAAAGCGGTTAAACGGTTTAGGCTCGTTTTTGAGACGCCCACCTATCTGCCATGTTTGGGTAGCAACTATCGGTGGATGTTCCCCGACCCTGTAAGGGTTTTTTGTGGGCTAATGCGCATTTGGAACAAGTTTAGCGACGGCAGGCGATTTAGTAAGGAGGAGTATTTAGCCTATAAGGAGTGGCTGTCCAAGAATGTTGGCGTGTGCGGGTACAGACTTAGCACGCGGTTAGCTGTTATGCGGAATAAAAAGGCGTTGGGTTTTATGGGATGGTGCGCTTACGAAATGGAAGATTTGAAGAGCGAATGGAATAAGGTGACGGTTATGCTAGCTAAATATGCGGAATACTCAAATATAGGAGGAAACAAAACGGCAGGATATGGTGTGACAAAAACAAAAATATAATATAAGGCGATGCTATATGGTAAGCGAATTAAAGGAAGTTTTCTATAAAATTCTTGACGGGAAGGAACCTTATCCTCACCAATTGAGGACCGTTGAAAACTTAGTTAATGGGAAGTCGGTTATATTACGGGCTCCATGTGGGTCCGGTAAAACAGAAGCAGCCTATGCGCCTATACTTCTTGGCTTGAAGGATATGCCAGGATGCAGGTTGGTCTATTCATTGCCAACTCGCGCCTTAGTTGAAGATGTTGCTGAACGTATAATGAAGGGCGTTGCTAAAACCGGGAGTAAGTTTACTGTTTCGCTTCAACATGGAGCAAACTCGAAAGATCCATTTTTTATGAGCAACGTTGTAGTTGCAACGATCGACCAGACTATTGGTGCTTATTGTTGCACTCCACTAAGCCTGCCTGTGCACTTCGGGAATATCCCTGCGGGAGCCGCTGTTTCCTCCTTTTTATGTTTTGATGAAGCACATGTTTATGATTATGAGTTGGGTCTTCAAAGCATGCTCATTCTTTTGGAGAGAGCAACGAGGTTAGGGCTGCCTTTTCTAGTTATGTCTGCTACCTTGCCAGAGTCTTTTATGGAGTGGTTCGTGAACAATCCCGTTTTCGCTGACAAAGCTGCAGTTATTGAGGGAGATGAAAGCGATATACCTACGAGACGAGATCG
This sequence comes from Candidatus Bathyarchaeota archaeon, assembly GCA_018396955.1. GTDB lineage: Archaea > Thermoproteota > Bathyarchaeia > Bathyarchaeales > Bathycorpusculaceae > JAGTQI01. The sequence continues at coordinate 6,263 of JAGTQI010000062.1, forward strand.
ATGCGTCGTCTTAAAGTGGTGTGACAAAGTTCTGGAGGCAAAAGATGTTTTTGACGCTGCAGAAATTTATGGTAAAATCATGGTTGTATGTAATACAGTAGATCGCGCACAGAAACTCTATGAAAGTATTGAAAAACAACTTCGAACACAGAATTTTAGCGTCTATCTATTACATTCTAGATTCTTAAATGAAGACAGAGAAAGAATTGAAAAAGATATGAAAGCATCCGTCAGAGACAAGAATGCTAAAACGCTCATAGTGACAACACAAGTGTGTGAAGTGGGGCTAGATATTTCTTGTGATTTGTTATTGACTGAGCTTGCACCACCAGATGCGCTTGTGCAAAGAATTGGCCGGTGTGCACGCTATGGCGGGCACGGTGAAGTCTTGGTTTACGATGTGGCTTCTCATGTACCGTATGGCGAAGCAGAGATTGCGCTTAGTAGAAAGTATATAGTGGAAAACCTTGACGGGAAGAGAATCGGCTGGAGAGAGGAACTTGAATTTGTGAACAGCGTCTTAAACGAAACTTTTAAGACTATAATAAATGATAAACGGCAAAGATGCGGAGTACTGCTCGGTTTAGGCGATGCTGCATTTAAGGGAGACAGATTTGGTATAGAAAGAAATATCCGTGAGATTTTAACGGCAAATTTAACGATACATGATAACCCTGAAAAGTTGGAATATAAAGAACTTTTATGTATGCCTTGGCTTAATATTGACATTAGAGTCTTAAGCAGATATTTAGGCTGTGCAAAATACTGGGAGGTTATTTTTGGGCACGATGAACACGGAAAGCTACAATTTAAAATCGAAGTCCACGGTAAACTATACCCATATGGATTTTACATAGTACATCCAGATTATGCGAAATATGATAAGAACATGGGTTTAATTTTTGGCGAAAGGGGCTCGACTCTTACACCAGTAAAGGATAAAATGCGGGATCAGATGGCATTAAGCTATAATTACACTAGGGAAATGTGGATTGAGCATTCAAGAAAATGCCTTCTTGCATTTAAAAAACTCCGAGAAAAAGAAATGCACCCCATCCATTTGTTGGCAGACATTATAAATCTTGACGATTACACAACGGAGGCGTTGTTAGCAATAAGTGTTGCCCTTCACGATTTAGGGAAGCTTAATATTCAATGGCAAAAAAGTATAGGAATTCAAGAAAATGATGCCCCACTCGCTCATACAATTTGTCAACAGGAAGTTCCACCTCATGCGACAATATCTGCAGATGCGGTTTACCCTATTTTCAAGACTATGCTTCCAAATGTATATTTTGCACTAGCATTTAAATTCGCCATAGCTCACCATCACCATACAAGACTCTGAGAAATAATGCCTTATGAACTTAGGTGGAAAAGTCATTACGAAAGCGTTATCAAAGATGTATGCAGAGAATACTCAATAGATGTGAACCCAGCAGAAATAAAAACATCAGAAAACACATACAAAAGGTTAGAAACTCCCATGTTTAACTTAGAGGCATTAAAGCCCTACACGGCGTACTGCATAATATCGCGAATAATACGTTTAAGCGATAGAGAATCCTTCACAGTAAATACAAAAACTATTTTAAAAAATAGTTGATTATGATAAGTATATGAATCGTAGGCTCTTTGTTAACAAAACCGGATTTGAAATGTTTGATTGCTTTAGAGCATATGGCTTAGCGTTTCTAATAGGTGGACTCCAGAACTACCCTTTAACATGCATTCGTGACAAGGGTTCAGCATATGTTATCGATGTAGAAGGTGAATTCCCACGATATCCAAATGTAGAAATTTTTGAGAAAACGGAAAGTAACTCGTGGTCTATGGTTTTTCAAACGTTTAAGGAACGTAAAGAT
>JAGTQI010000005.1 GCA_018396955.1 Candidatus Bathyarchaeota archaeon
TTAGGCTCGTACTTTATGAAGATGCTGTCAGTATCGCCATAAACAACCGTCAAGCCTTCCTCCCCAGCCATCTTAATAGCGTTCAAAATAGTGTGCCTACCCCAAGCGGTGGCGGCCTCAGCAACAGGCTTGATATACCATCTTGCGCCAATCCAGCCTGCATAACCATAAGAAGCATTCGTAATAACCTTAATCGCCTTCTGTCTGGCATCCAAAACACGGTACTCAACGCTGTCTGGGGCGCACTTCCTCATCTTCGAGCGAACCTCATTCCTAACACTTATGAGATGCGACAAAACCTCCTTGTAAAATCCTGGAGGCTCCTTCCTAAACCTATGCTTAACCTCTGGCGCCTCATAAACACCGCATGCTGGAATAGGCTCTTTAGGAGCCACATAAGTGTCTGGTGAAAGATTATATGTTATCATAATGTTCGGATACATAGCTGCAAAGTCTAAAACGGCGATATTCTCATGTAAACCAGGCTTGGGACTAAGCACTATGGCGCCCGCATAAGGTCTATAAGGCTGCTCAACCCTCTTGGGCACAATCTCCCCAATTTTATGGGCATGCTTAATCAGGAACCATTCAACCCTAAAGCCTACGGCAGCAGTTCCAACATGGTCTAGGGGCAAACCAACAAGGCTTGATAGTTGCACGGCAAAATCCATAATAGCGTTAGCTATACCCATAATACAACGAGTATTCTCCAACGAAAACCTCTTTAAAGTTTCACGCTTCGCCTTGTCATCCCAGTAATCTGCAAAATCCACATCCTCAATCAGAATGCGGTCTTTAATTTTCATAACACCAAAATAATCAGCCAAATTCTCCAAGGTCTTAACCTTAACATCTGGAAACTCGTCTGCAAAATCTAAAATGTCAACGTTCGCCCTCCCAGTAATCGAAACATGCCCATAAACACTTGTGTGCGGTTCAGTTCTAGCCCTATCAATTGACAGGCGCAAACCAAGTCTCTTACAACGTTCATTAAGGTAAGCCCAATCCTGCCTATTTACTCCATAACCCACAATGATATCTGGGTCAAAACTTTGCACATAATTTATGAAAGCCTCTAATACAGGCTTATCATCCATATCCTCGCCAGCAACAAACTGTGTCTCCTCACCACTGTTGGTTGCCACCGAAATAATAACAACAGGGTTTCTATCAGGCTTCGGAGCCCCCTCACGGCTGTAACAAATCATTGAAAAGCCTAAAATTCTTAAATTTGGCACTTCTGCCCTTTCAAAAAATTTCGGAGGAGATGTAGCCACATAAACATGGTCCACCTTTAAATCCACATTCTCTAATTCCTCGGCGACCTCAACCTCATGCCAGCCGCATGGAACAACACCGTTGTCGATTAGATAGCGCATCGAATACCGAACATCATCTTCAAAACACTCCTTCACCCCATCAATTTTTCGAAATGCCTTAGCATACTTGGACATAACGTCTGGGTCACGACAATAAACTTTCAAGGCTTTAATTGGCTTGCCGAAAAACTTTCTTTCGACAACCTCAACCCTAACAACAAACGGAAACTCCGCCCTTCTTCTAGACTCAATTTCACCAGCAACCTTTGCAGGGTCAAATCCCTCCTCAACAATAGCGTAAAAATACGAAAGAAAACCCCTATCAACCACCAAAACCCTACTTCCGGAAGAATCTATACCCCAGAGCCACACCTCTGGCTCATGATCCCTAACCTCATAATTCACATCCAACAACCAAAACGTAACCGTCATACACGCTCCACCCACACACGATTTAGCTTTTAACAAGCAGTTTAAATAAAGTTTCCATAAATGGCGGGTCCGCCGGGATTTGAACCCGGGATCTCCGGCTTAGAAGGCCGACGCGCTCTTTGGATTAAGCATCACGCTTTTGTCCAAGCTGCGCCACGGACCCTCCGTTGACTTTTAATAATAAAAATTGAGAAATATAGTTTTATCTGCAACTTACATGCGTTAATAGAAAAATTTACTTAAAACTTTTAAGGACGCATTTTCTTTTCTGTTGTTAGAGGGGGAGGCGGTGTGTCTGAAAATAGGATAGGTGACATCCCTATTCCCCTAATAAATTACATATACCTAATTAAGTACCGTAAGTCCCCCTATTATGATATAGTTAAACATCTTTTAATGGAGATGGAGATGCATTATGCGAGAGCTGGCAGGGAAGGATCAGAGGTTATTTACACGGTTAACCCGAGAATGTTACATGAGGCTATTGAGGAGAAGGTGAAAAGCGAGAAAGTGACGACTGTAAATATTTGCAGAACGATTTTAGCTATACTGTACGGTTCCAGACTGCGTGAGGACAAAGACTTCTATGTTACAACTACAAGTGGTGGAAGGAAAAACTATCACATCCGCGTTAATTCACGAACTTTAAACACTTTGAAAAGCTTCTTGTAACGCTACTCTATGTATATTGCGGACCGCCAAGGCCTAGCCATCTTCGCCCTATTTTTCGGGTCGTAGCGTTTCTCTTCTTCCTTTTGAATGATTATTTCTGCGTTTACCTCAGTTTCCAAAAACGTTTTTGCTGTCTCTAATATTCTGGACTCATCTACCATTCCGATCTGCATTAGTCTCTCCTTCCTTTCTTTTGGCATCTTATTAATTTCTTCAATGATTTTGCCTATGAAATCAGCTATTTCCTTAACTCCCCCTCTTCCTTTCAAATCTTCATCTTTAAGCAATTCCTTAATTAGGCTGGCTTGTTCAACTTTTTCTTCCAAAGATTTTTCAATAGCCTTTAGGTAGGCTTTCCATTTCCACTTGGCCGCTGTGTAATAAAATATTTTTGTGGGTTTTATGCCCGTTGCTCTTATGATGTGTGCCGTATCTTCTAATAGAGTTGCAATAAATGTCTCGCTTTCTTCAGCTTTAACATCGACTTTTGCCTCGTCAGGGTTTGGCCACTGTGCCAACGAGGCGAATCCCTTTCCACCCATTTTTTCCCAAAGCTCTTCACAGATATGAGGGGCAAAAGGTGTCAGCATCAATATTTGAGTTTTTAGCACCTCATCTAGTATGTAGGCCGTGGCGGTCTTCGGTGTTGCTTTTGCGCGTTTCAAATACCATTGTAGGTCCTGGTCTAACTCGAATAGAATTGTGTGGATTGCCTTACGCACAGCCAGTTTTTCCATGGCGTCCGTTGCCCTTTTGATGTGCTCTTGCAGTCGGCTCAGAATCCATTTATCGATGGTTGTTAGTTCTTCGTTTGAAGGCTGGCTTTTTTCGCTTGTTTCAGTTTTGGCTGTTTCAATGACAAGCTTGTAAAGCCGTTCTAGTCTGTCTCGCATTGCCCTTGCAACGGATGGGCTGAAATCTGCGTCCTGTAAAAGTTCCGCTGTTGCTAACACGCTCAGCCTTATTGGATCTGCGCCGTAGGTTGCCAGCCCTTCCCTTAAGGGTATTATGTTGCCGAAGGATTTGCTCATTTTAGCTCCTTCCATTGTGACAAGCCCGTTGGTCACTATTTGCTTCGGCCAAAGGCTTTCTGGGAATATGGCCGTATGGTTGAATATCATGAATGTTAAATGGTTTGGAATCAGCTCATGGGCTGAATGTCTGCTGTCGAGGGGGTAGAAGTATAGGAACTCTTGCCGCATCTCTTCCAAGACTTTGGCGTTTATTCCAGCTTCCTCCGCCACCTCTCCTATGTTTCCAACTCCAAGAAAGATGTAATCGAAAACCTTGTCTGTTAGCTGGTCTGGCTGGATTTCATATTCCTTTATGTGGCGGGCTATGGTGTAGTACGCCATATATATAGTTGAGTCTGATAGGGACTCTATAATCCACTCCGGGTCCCACGGCAATCGTGTTCCCAATCCGGATTTTCTTGCACAAGCCTTTTCATGCAGCCAGTCTATCACATATTTGTATTGTGCGCGGAGTTCTTCTGGCAGTATTCTCATTTTTTCTAAGCATTTGTGGGCCAGGGCTTTCCATTCCGGTTTTCCATAATCTATAAACCACTGGTTCTCGAAGATTTTCACAACGCATTCTGTCCCGCAGCGGCACCGCACTGGCCTATTTAGGAGCTCATACATTATTGTGGCTTTTCCAGCGGCTATCAAGTCTTGCTTAACTTTTTCCTTTGCTTCCGCTACCGATAGGCCAGCGTACTTTCCAGTGTTGTTCTTCATTTTGCCGTTGTGGAACTCGTGTCTGTAAACCTCTTTTGTGGCGTCTTCAAGTTTGGGGTCTGTCTGCTCCTTTATTCCCATCTTTTTTACAACGTCTGCCGCTGGAACTTCGGAGAATTGTGGGGTTTCAATTATTGAAATGGCGTTTATGGTTTTTATCACGTCTTCCTTTAGCCCATGCTCCACAAGCCTTGACGGTTCGCTTTTGATGTTTTCTAGGGCCACATAATCGTAGGGGGCGTGTCCAGGCACCGACATTACTACGCCTGTCGCATTTTTTGGGTCGACAAAGTCTGCTGGCAGAATGTAGATTTCCTCGTTTGTGGCAGGGTTTTTAACGAGTTTTCCTATGAGCGCTCGTCCGTCGAAGCTTTCAAGTATGGTCACTTTATGGTTCTGGTATGTCAGTTTTTCAGCACACTCTCGGCTTACTATCCATTTTTCACCGTCAACAATGGCTTTCACATACTTTGCTTTTGGATTAAGCCAAATGTTTGTAACACCGAAAACTGTTTCTGGGCGTAGTGTGGCCGTTGGAAGGACCCACTCCCCGTGTCCGAACTTTATAAGAGTGAACTCGCCTATTTCTGGTTCCACATCGCCTTGCGTGTCATGTTGTCCCACGGGATTACCATCTTTTGGACACCAGCCTACTGGGTGACTTCCACGGGTTATGTAGCCTCTTTCGCGGAGCTTGTGGAACTGCCATTCTATGAAGCGGTTGTAGTGGGGGTCCACAGTTGTGAACTCGCGTCTCCAGTCTATTGAATAGCCTATCTCTTTCATGCCCTCTTTAATTTCTTGGTGGAAATATCTGGCCATAGCAAGCGGTTCTGTTAACTCTTTCAACTTCTCCCTCGGAACTTTGTAAACATCTACAAAGTCGCTTACCAGATCCTCATCATTCTCCGCTAGACGTTTTGCCATGGCTAAGACCGGTGTGCCTGTGTAGTGGAAAGCCATTGGCAAAAGCACATTAAAGCCTCGCATCCGCATGTATCTAGCGTAAACATCAGCCAAAGTGTAGGTTCTCGCGTGGCCTACATGCTGCGGAGAGTTTGGGTACGGATAAGCTACTGTTATGAAAAATTTTGGCTTTGTTGGATCTGGGTTTGCCTCAAAAATTTTTGCCTTTTCCCAGCGTTTCTGCCATTTCTCTTCGATTCGCCTCAAAGTTTCCATAAAACTTTCTGAGCTGTTTTGAGGGATATTAAAGGTTTTGTCTTCACTGGAGAACATGATCCCTCATATTTACACCGACAGAACAGATGCAGAGCTTCAATTAAACCTTTACTGCTCCTTAGTAAATGTGGGAGGCTGATTTAATGTTTCAGCTTTCAAGTTCAGCATGTTTCGTCTTTGATTTTAGGCTTGGCTGAATTTTCTGGTTAAGATTTCTCGTAGTCTCTCAATTGTTGCTCTATTCTCTCATGTGGCTCTTCTTGTTTCCAGTTCTTTGGCGGCTTCTGTGCTGCGGTTGTATTCGTCTATGGCTTTATTCGTTTGGTCTATAATGTGCTCAATCCAGTCATGTTTTTCCTTAAAGTCTTCTTCTGTTGTTATGAGCCCTATTCTGTCGCCTAAAATAAAGAGTTTTCCATCCCATAAATATCTGCTGGATTTCCATTCATGTTCAAAAATGTCTTGCCAAATGTGGTTTGGGGCGGCTTCCAATGGTAGGTCTTTTATGTAAGCGTTGTGGAAATAGCGATCTCTTTCAATTGATATTTTGCTTGCGTCAAAAGGTTTCAAAAGTTTACCTTTTTGGCTTTTTCATCCATGTCTGTGAACAGTTATATAATTATGGTTTTGCGCTTTTAATTGTTGTTATAAGGATAGCGTAACTAAAAGTTAGACGTTATAATTGCAGTTTCTGTCTTATGTCCTGTCGTTTTTCTTCCGCTAATGGTCCAAACTTTTTGATTCTATCTGTGAACATTGTGAAGAGTTCTGCGGCCTTTTTGTAGACTGGCAGTGGAACGTAGCTGTATCTAAGCCTCATCGTTTCTATTCCGAAGGCTGCAAGCTCTTTGCCCATTTCTATCATGCGTCTCTTTGTGAATTTTTCGTCTACTTCCTCGCTTCCTTCAATTACGAGCACTCCGTCTGCCCCGTAGGCAAACGCCATAAGTATCTGTTTCTTGCCGAGAATCGCCGTTGTGGGAACCGCCACTATGCGGACGTTTTCCGGATAGTTTGCGCGGTCAAGTCCCAAAAAGTCTACGCCCGTATATCCAACATTCTTGTCGACGAAAGCTATTATTCGGATTTCTTCCGGTGTTTTGTCAGCTAAAACTCCCCTTATAGTAGCTTTTATCTGCCTCGATGTTGAGTTTTTGAAGTCTATGGCTTCTTGTGGGCATATGGGGATGCATGCGCCACAGCCAGTGCACTGGAATGGGTCTATTTTCGCTTTGCCATCTTGCATTGTTATGGCGTTTACTGGACAAATTTTTATGCATTCACCGCATCCGTTGCACAGCTCTGCGATGACGAAGGCTTTTTCTGGGCTGGTGGTTACGTACTCGCTTTTTAAGAACAGGGCTGCCCTTGCCGCTGCGCCTAGTGCATCTGAAACTGTGTCTCTGACATCTTTTGGGCTTAAAGCGCATCCACACGCGAAAATTCCTGTAACAAGCGAGTCTACCGGGTCAAGTTTTGGATGCTTCTCTGTTATGAAACCGTCTTCGCCTAGGGCTACCTTCATTTTTTCAGCGAGTTCCTTCAAACCGTCTGGCGGAACCATGGGTGTTGCCAAAGTCACCACGTCAAATTCATCTTCTCGGGTTTCGCCTGTAAGCGTGTCTTCGGCTTGGACCACAAGCTTTCCATTATTGTTCTTCCATACTTCTGCGACTTTTCCTCTAATAAAAACTACGCCAGCTTCTTGGTCTCGCCAGTACAAGTCCTCATAGCCCTTTCCAGTCGCCCTAATATCCGTGTAATACACTGTTACGTCTATCCCTAGCATTTTTTTGAGGACAAAGGCTTGTTTAAGGGCGTACATGCAGCATATTCGGCTGCAATATGGAATGTGGTTCTTGTCCCTTGAGCCGGCGCATAAGATTATGGCGATTTTGCGGACGTCGCTTCCATCAGCCCTCTTAACATAGCCTCCTGTGGGTCCAGTTGCCGAAGTAAGCCTCTCCAAGTCCATCATTGTTATGACGTCCTTGTAAACACCGTAACCATAGTTTTCCAGTTTCCGCGGGTCGTATAGCTTGTAGCCTGTTGCCAAAATTATGGCGCCAACGTTCAAATCAACAATTTTGCCCGTATCGTTTAAGTTTATGGCTTTTGCTGGGCAGTATTGCTCGCATTTTCCACATTTTGTGCATGCATTAAAGTCTATGGCGTAAGCAGATGGAACAGCTTGTGGAAACTCTATGTAGGCTGCTTTCCGCTGGGATAAGCCCTCATTAAACTCGTCTGGAACCGTTATGGGACAAACTTTTGCGCATACACCACAGCTTCTGCACTTCTCAACATCAACGCCTCGGGGCTTCATGAAAACTCGAACAATATAGTTTCCGGGGCGTCCGCTAATATCTTGCACCTCAGCGTATGTCAAAAGATTCACGTTTGGATTTCTCCCTACTTCAGCCATTCTTGGCGTTAAAATGCATTGGGCACAGTCTAATGTTGGGAAAACTTTTGTCAGTTTAGCCATATTTCCGCCTATGCTGGGTTTCCGCTCAACAAGGTGAACCCTATAACCCAAATATCCAAGCTGGAGGGCAGCCATTATACCAGCTATGCCGCCACCAACGATGAGAATTTCCCTTGAGCCTTTTTCACTTATCATTTCCAGAGGCTCAAGCTCGAGGCTGCGCTCGTATCCTCCCCTAATAAGGCTTATGGCTTTCCTCGTTGCCTCGGGGTTTAGTTTTGGTCCATGAACCCATGAGTCTTGCTCCCTTATGTTTACAAATTCAAGCATGTAGGGGTTTAGTCCAGCCCTTTCCAAAACACTTTGGAATGTGGCTAGGTGCATTCTAGGCGTGCAAGAAGCCACCACAACTCTGTCAAGGTTTTCCTTCTTTATAGCTTCGACAATCATTTCCTGGGCCGGCTTTGAGCACAAATATTTATGATATTTGGCCACGGCGACATTGTCCCAGCTTTTAACAGCTTCAATGACAGCTTTAACGTCGACAACATCACCAATATTGCCGCCGCATTCGCATACAAAAATTCCTATGCGGGGTTTCATCGGCTCTTTTTTTTCCTCTGACATTTGTTGATGTCTCCAAATGGCATGATTGTTTAAACCCTTAAAAGGGAAAATGCTTTTAAAATCTTACTCTTCAACTTTCAACAAAAGTGACATAAAATGAACCCTCAAGAACTTGTTCAAAAGCATAAACTTTTGGAGTGCATCCAGTGTGGCATGTGCACTGGAAGCTGCCCGGTTGCCAAGAAAGCGAATCTAAACATTAGGCGTTACATGCGTGAAGTTTCAGCTTTGGGAAAATTAGTGATACATCCTCCCAACGAGCTGTGGAGCTGCACAACATGCTCCACCTGTGGCGTGCGCTGCCCTAAAGACTTGAACCCTTACGAGTTCCTCATAGACCTTAGAAGCATGGCCGTCGAGGAAGGACAAATAGCCCCAACCATAAGAGATGCGTTGGAAAGCATATTCAAAAACGGCAATCCATGGGGCAGGATTCGCGGGAAACGCATGGAGTGGAGTCAAGGCTTGAATATCAAGCACATTTCCCAAGGGGCTGAAATCCTATACTATATTGGGTGCACGCCAGCCTATGACCCGAGGGTGCAAAGTGTTGCAAAAAGCCTTGTAAAATGTTTTGAAGCCGCTGGGCTTAACTTTGGAGTTTTAGGTGAGGAGGAAAACTGTTGTGGAAGCGAAGTCTACGGCATGGGTGAAAAGGGACTTTTCGATTTCTTGGTTGAAGAAAACATGAAAATTTTTAGCAGGTATGGCGTCAAACAGTTGGTTACAAGTTGCCCTCACGGTTTTCACGCCTTCAAGAATCGGTATAATCAAACAAGCTTTGAACCCCAGCATCACACGCAGCTTTTGGCAAAGCTTATCGAAACTGGGAAGCTGACGCCGTCAAAAGAAATAGCCAAAAAAGTGATTTATCATGACCCATGCTATCTTGGCAAGCAAAACAACATTTACGATGAACCGCGCAAGGTCATTGAAAGCATAAAGGGCGTCACGCTTTTGGAGTTTGACCGTTCAAGAAGCAGAAGCCTATGCTGCGAGGGAGGAGGCGGAAGAATGTGGGTCGACATTCCGGGACCACGCTTAGCTGAAATCCGCGTTAAGGAAGCTGTTGATGTCGGCGCGGAAATCTTGGCTGTGGCTTGCCCCTTCTGCATGCTCACAATGGAAGACGCTGTAAAAACAACTGGTAGTGAGGGCAAGATTCAAGTTATGGACGTGGCAGAACTTTTAGCAATTGCCTTATAAAACAAATGTGTGCATAATATTTTCGAGGCTCATGAATGGGGGAAGAAGAAACCTATCATTGTCTACTTTGTGGCAGAGAAATCACAAGAGAGGAGTATGAAACTTATGATGGGCTTTGCCCAGAATGCTACGAACTTGAAATTGCCGAACTTGACATGGACCTTGAAGAAGACTAGCGGCTAGCAAAACAATTAAAATGGCGTTACAGCCAAATACTCGGTTAAGGTTGTTAGGGAAATGGAAGATTGGGAATTAATAATTATTGGCGCTGGTGCCGCTGGCTTAACGGCTGGAATATACGCTGTTAGAAGTGGGTTGAAAGCGTTAATCCTTGAGGAGAAGATTGCTGGTGGAACAGCCGCCGACGCCCCAATAATCGAGAACTATCCGGGCTTCGAGCGGATAAGCGGACTTGAGCTTATGCAGAAAATTGTGGCGCAATGTAGGAGGCTTGGCGCCGAAATCCGAGAGTTTGAAAAGGTTACGAGCCTAAACTTAAAGGGCGAGGACAAAATTGTCGAAACTGTTAGGGCTTCTTATAGGGCTAAGGCTGTTATCATTGCTTCTGGCACAAGCTACGCTGAGCTTGGCGTCCCGGGCGAAAAAGAATTTCGCGGCAGAGGAGTAAGCTATTGTGGCATTTGCGATGGACCACTTTTTAAGGGTAAACGTGTTCTGGTGGTCGGCGGCGGCAACTCTGCTGTGGCTACAGCCCTCTATTTGACTGATTTAGCTTCAGAGGTTAAGGTTGTACATAGAAGAGATGCGTTCAGGGCTGAGGAGGCGCGCGTTAGAGCTTTATTGGAAAAACCTAATGTCGAGGTTTTCTGGAATTCTGAGTTGAAGGAGATTAAGCTCTAACGCGCGCCTCCTGGCTACAGCCCTCTATTTGACTGATTTAGCTTCAGAGGTTAAGGTTGTACATAGAAGAGATGCGTTCAGGGCTGAGGAGGCGCGCGTTAGAGCTTTATTGGAAAAACCTAATGTCGAGGTTTTCTGGAATTCTGAGTTGAAGGAGATTAAGGGTGAAAAACTCGTTAGCAAGGTTGTGCTTTCTAATTCCAAAACTGGTGCTGTCACAGAGCTTCCGATAGATGGAATTTTTGTTCAGGTTGGTGAAAGGCCTAACAGCCAACTCGCGAAGGAAGCTGGAGTAACCGTAGACGAGCATGGCTACATAATTGTTGATGCTCGTCAAAGAACAAACGTTCCCGGGGTTTATGCGGCTGGCGACGTTACTAATCACCCGGTTAAGCAGGTTGGGACGGCTGTTGGGCAGGGGATAACCGCCGCCTTGGAGGCTTATGGTTTTATTCGCAGACCCTACTATTTTAAGCAGTAATGCGCCATTTTGCTCCAAAAATATTATATTATTCTATGGTCTTTCATTCAAAGCTTCTAGTGCTGATGCGTTTAGATAAGCAACGGGTTTGGAGAATGGTGAAATGAGCGGAGAACAAACGGTTGTTGTAAGCATAAACCAAGACTATTGTAGCCGCTGTTCCATATGTTATTCCATATGCCCCTACGAAGCCGTAAGGCGGGATGCTGAGACCGGCAAGGTGGAGATAGACCTTCAGAAATGTCAGGTTTGTGGGATATGCTATAGTGCATGCCCGGTTTTCGCCATAGAGATAGTTTATTACGACTACGACAGTTTGGTGGGCTATGTTGAGGGTGAGCGAAAAAGAACCGGGGCTGAAACGCTTGTGCTTATGTGTCGGGGGAACTCGCCTTCAACAAGGGAAGTTGAAGAAATCCTAGCTGAGCAAGGCTTAAGCATAAAGGATTATATTCCGCTTCGCTTGCCGTGTTCTGGGCGTATTCCAACAGAATTCATATTCAAGGTTTTGGGTTCCGGCATTAAAAATGTGGTCTCAGTTCAATGTGAGGATTTTTTCTGCCGCTTCAAAGAAGGCACAAAAATCAACACAAGACGGCTTTTTCTTGGGAGAAGAGTTCTTGAAGAGCTAGGCTTCAGCAAGGATGCCGTTCAGGTTGTTAAATATTCGCGGAAGGCTGTTTATGATACTACGAAGTGTGTTGGCTGCGACAAATGTGTCTTTATATGCCCCTACGCAGCTATAGAGGCTGAGCCCTTTGCCACGCCGAAGGTTCTTAACGATTATTGCATGGGTTGTGGTGCGTGCGCCTTAGTCTGTCCACATCACGCCATTCAGGTTAAGGGTTTTGAGTTCGAAAATGTTTTGAAGCGTTATAGCGATTCAGCCATTAGGCTGAAGGCTGAGGGTAAATCACCGGTAATCCTTGTCTTCTGTTGCCAGTGGTCTGAGTTTTCAGCCCTTGACAATCCTGAAGGCATCCTTTTCAAACGGAACGCCGTCACGTTTGAGGTTCCATGCTTTAAGGCTCTTGACCCAGTGCATGTTGTTAATGCTTTGAGGAACGGTTTTGACGGGGTTATGGCTGTTGTTTGCTCTGCTAAGGACTGCAAGCTTCAGGAGGGACGCGACACTGCTGAAAGAAATATGAATGTGCTTAGGGACGTTTTGAAGAAAATGGGCTTAATTGAGCGTTTTGAGCTTTATGAGGTTTCTCCAAGGGATGCTGGCAAATTTGAGGAGAGGCTTGAAGATTTTGTGAGGAGGGTTTCGGCTTTACCGCCAATAAAACCTTTGAGAATGGAGGCCTAGCCTAATGTATGAAATTTTAAGGACAGAGGAGCTCGCTCCAAAAATAAAGCTGTTTGAGGTTTATGCCCCGGAAATTGCTGAGAAAGCCAAGCCTGGACAGTTCATTATAGTAATTATTAATGAGAAGGGCGAAAGGGTGCCCCTCACAATTGCCGGCTACGATGCGGAGAAGGGCTCAATAACCTTTGTTTTCAACGAGGTTGGTAAGACGACGAAGCAGCTTGGCTTGTTAAAGGAAGGTGACAGCATATGGAACATTACTGGTCCGCTTGGAAATCCTTCAGAAATCAGGAACTTTGGCAAGGTCTTATGTGTGGCTGGAGGCGTTATGATTGCGCCCATGCTTTTGCAGGTTAGAGCCTTGCGAGAGGCTGGAAACACCGTTGTGACTGTTATGGGCGCCCGCATTAAGGAACTACTTTTCTTTAAGGACGAAATGAAGGCTTTAAGCCATAGGCTTTATGTGGCAACGGATGACGGCTCTGAAGGCTATAAGGGATTGAACTTCCTGAAGGATGTTTTGGCAGAGGAGAAGTTTGACAGGTGTGTGGCTATGGGGCCCGTCTCAATGCTTCAAAAGGTTTGTGAGTTAACAAGGCCTTACAAGGTTCCGACAGTTGTGACGCTTATGCCCATAATGGTGGATGGCATGGGCATGTGCGGTGTCTGCCGTGTCAATGTGGGTGGACAGATGAAGTTTGGTTGTGTTGATGGTCCAGAGTTTGATGGGCATCTTGTGGATTTTGACCAGTTGATTAAGCGTCAGCGCATGTTCCTTCCAGAGGAGCGTTTAAGCGCCTTGTTGTGGGAGCTTGGGGGGTGTGGTTGTGGCGGAAAGTAAGCCTCAGCCAAAGGTTAAGAAAAAGGCTGTTCCGATTCCTAAGCAGCCGCCAGAGGTGCGGAAGCACAACTTCAACGAGGTTGCTTTAGGCTATACTGAGGAGCAAGCCCTAGAGGAGGCAAGCCGATGCCTACAGTGTCCCCAACCTCAATGTGTTAAGGGCTGCCCCGTTGAAATTGACATTCCAGCTTTCATCAAACTGCTTAGGGAGGGCAAATACGAGGAAGGCATAAAGAAGATTAAGGAGAAGAACAGCCTCCCAGCCATCTGTGGGCGGGTTTGCCCCCAAGAAGAGCAATGCCAAAAATACTGTGTTCTCGGTAAGGTTGGCGATCCCGTAAGCATCGGCAGGCTTGAAAGGTTTTTGGCAGACTGGGAGAGAGCGAGGGGCTTCACAATTCCTGAAAGGGCTCCGCCCACCGGCAAGAAAGTAGCTATAATAGGTGCTGGACCTGCCGGTTTGACGGCGGCTGCAGACCTTGCCAAGCTTGGGCATGAAGTGGTTATTTTTGAGGCTTTGCATCTTCCGGGCGGCGTTCTTGTTTATGGTATTCCGGAGTTTCGTTTGCCGAAGAGCATTGTGCAGGCTGAGGTGGATTATATTAGGAAGCTTGGTGTTGAGCTTAAGCTTGGATACCTTATTGGCAGAACGTACACTATTCCCGAACTGCTTAAGGAGAGGGGTTTTGACGCTGTTTTCATTGGAACCGGTGCCGGCTTGCCCCAGTTTCTCGGCGTGCCAGGCGAAAACCTCGGCGGAATTTATTCGGCTAACGAGTTTCTAATTAGGGTTAACTTGATGAAGTCTTACGCCTTTCCAGAGTATGACACGCCCATAAGGATTGGCAAGCATGTAGTGGTCATTGGCGGCGGAAACGTTGCCATGGACTCAGCTCGTTCAGCGCTTCGCCTCGGCGCCGAACAAGTGTGCATAGTTTATCGTCGTTCCAGAGAGGAGATGCCAGCCCGCAAAGAGGAAATTGAAAATGCTGAGGAGGAGGGGATTATCTGCAAGTTTTTGGCGGCTCCAACGCGGTTTATCGGCGACGAGAAGGGCTGGGTTAAGCAGATGGAATGCATACAGATGGAGCTTGGCCCTCCAGATGAGTCTGGGAGGCGCAGACCCGTGCCGGTTAAAGGCTCAGAATTTTTAATGGATACGGATACTGTTATAATTGCTATTGGGCGGACCCCAAACCCAATAATCCAACGCACGACAGAGGGTTTAGCCGTCACAAAGTGGGGCACCATTGTGGCTGACGAGAACGGCAAAACGAGCCTTGAAGGCGTCTATGCTGGAGGAGACATAGTTACTGGAGAGGCAACAGTTATAAGCGCCATGGGAGCCGGAAAAAGGGCTGCCAGAGCCATTCACGAATACTTGATGAGCAAGAAGTAAAGTTAAATTTAGGCGTAGGCTAAAGCTTAAATTGGATACCCCCATTTACATTTTGGGTCATGAAAAGCCAATGGCAACTCTCCTTTATAGATATTAAATTGTGAAAATGGCTTTGAGAAACAGTGCTCCAATCACGTAGTAAACCAGTTAATGATGGAAAATTAAATATATAGCTGGTAAAACATTTTCTGCTTCTAAAATACATGATGTGATTAGAAATGCTGGAAAAAACACGGTCTGAATCTTTGCCGGTAGAGTTAAAATATTGGCCGGTAAAGAGGTACATGGATGTTTACCGAAAATCGCTAGATGACATAGAAGATTTTTGGGAGCAAGAAGCGAGAAAACTTGAGTGGTTTAGAACATGGGATAAAGTTCTTGAGTGGGATCCGCCCTTCGCGAAGTGGTTTCCAGGAGGCTTAATAAACGCTGCCTACCTTTGCGTTGATAGACACTTGAAAACTTGGAGAAGAAACAAGGTAGCCATGTACTGGGAAGGGGAGGGAGGCGAGGAGAAAACTCTAAGTTACTCTCAGCTTTATAGGGAAGTAAACCGCTTAGCATGTGCCCTCCAAAAAATAGGCGTTAGAGACGGGGACAGAATAGCCCTTTACCTGCCGATGATTCCTGAGTTGCCTATCGCCATGTTGGCATCAGCAAGGATAGGCGCAATACACACTGTGGTTTTCTCCGGATTTAGTTCTATGGCGCTTGCAGACAGGATAAACGATACAGAAGCCAAGGTGCTTATCACCGCAGACGGCGGCTATAGAAGGGGAAAAACCATACCTTTAAAAGAAATAGCTGACCAAGCCCTAGAGCACACACCTTCAATTGAAAAGGTTATTGTGGTTAAGCGAACAGGCCAACAGGTTAAAATGAAAGAGGGAAGGGATCTCTGGTATCATGAAATTGTAGAAGACGCTAAGGAGGACGTGGCTCCCCTACCGGTGGAAAGCACCCATCCGCTCTATATCCTCTACACCTCTGGCACGACAGGCAAGCCAAAAGGCATAGTTCACAGCACCGGCGGATACTTAGTCTTTATAAATTCGATATACCAATGGGTTTTTGACATTAAGGAGGACAGCGTATACTGGTGCACTGCGGATGTTGGCTGGGTTACAGGGCATAGCTCAATCGTATATGCGCCGCTTATGCATGGCGCATCTATAGTTGTCTACGAAGGAGCCCCAGATTATCCAAGACCAGATAGATGGTGGGAAATAATAGAAAAATACAAGGTTACAATATTTTACACTTCGCCAACAGCCATACGCATGTTTATGAGATATGGCGAAGAATGGCCTAAAAAGCATGATTTAAGCAGTTTAACAATACTCGGCAGTGTGGGGGAACCAATAAATCCAGAAGCATGGCTTTGGTATTTCAAGCACATAGGAGGAGAACGCTGCCCAATTGTGGACACTTGGTGGCAGACGGAGACGGGAGGCATAATGATATCGCCAGCGCCAGGAATAGGGCTTGTTCCTCTAAAGCCTGGGTCAGCCACATTTCCCTTGCCCGGCATTGACGCAGATGTCGTTGACGAAAATGGCAACCCCCTTCCCCCAGGTGTAAGAGGCTACCTGGTTATAAAAAAGCCTTGGCCAGGCATGTTAATGACTTTGTATAAAGACCCGGAGCGTTATAAGCAAACTTATTGGTCTAGGTTTCCAGGGGTCTATTACACCGGAGACTATTGCATGAAAGATGAAGATGGCTATTTCTGGCTTCTTGGGAGGGCAGACGAAGTTCTAAAGGTTGCGGGGCACAGACTGGGAACTATGGAGCTTGAGAGCGCCGTTATTTCCCATCCGGCAGTGGCTGAAGCCGCCGTAATAGGAAAGCCCCACGAAATTAAAGGAGAGGGCATTGTTGTTTTTGCTATCCTAAGGCAAGGTTACGCTCCAAGCGAAAAACTTAAGGAAGAGTTACGAGAGTTCATGAGAAAAACGATAGGACCTGTGGCCACACCAGACGAAATTTACTTCGTTTCAAAACTGCCAAAAACAAGAAGCGGAAAAATCATGAGGAGAGTTTTAAGAGCTGTTGTTTCAGGCATGCCAGTAGGCGATTTCGCATCCGCCGCAGCTAAACTTATTGGTCTAGGTTTCCAGGGGTCTATTACACCGGAGACTATTGCATGAAAGATGAAGATGGCTATTTCTGGCTTCTTGGGAGGGCAGACGAAGTTCTAAAGGTTGCGGGGCACAGACTGGGAACTATGGAGCTTGAGAGCGCCGTTATTTCCCATCCGGCAGTGGCTGAAGCCGCCGTAATAGGAAAGCCCCACGAAATTAAAGGAGAGGGCATTGTTGTTTTTGCTATCCTAAGGCAAGGTTACGCTCCAAGCGAAAAACTTAAGGAAGAGTTACGAGAGTTCATGAGAAAAACGATAGGACCTGTGGCCACACCAGACGAAATTTACTTCGTTTCAAAACTGCCAAAAACAAGAAGCGGAAAAATCATGAGGAGAGTTTTAAGAGCTGTTGTTTCAGGCATGCCAGTAGGCGATGTCACAACATTAGAAGATGAAGCCTCCGTAGAAGAAGCAAAGCAAGTTTACGAGGAATTCAAAAAGATGATTAAGCTTTGAATGAATGAAATTATGGTAAATTCTAATCTCTAGTAATTGTTCTGGAAGTAGTATTTTTTGGCTTCACTAGCAGAGCTATACTACTGTTCTTTTTTAATTCTAAAACTGAATTTAGGTGCGGTGTTTCAACTCCCCCACGCAGAATGTTGGATAGAAACAACACACTTTCAAAGGTCACGTTGTAGTTGAAATTGAATAAGAGCTGTAAAAATCAAGGTGCAAGCCGTATTTACGTCATTTCTACAGTTAATTTTCCACACACTCAACAACTAAATTTAAATTATAGACACTGCAATAATCTAGTTTCATTAAATCATCAAATGGTGATGAAATGGAGAAAAAACTTAAATTCGCCTTCTACTGGGCGGCAAGCTGCGGCGGATGCGAAATCGCCGTCTTAGACATTAACGAGAAAATCTTGGATGTTGTAGGCAAGGCGGACATCGTTTTTTGGCCTGTTGCCATGGACATAAAATATAAAGATGTTGAAGCCATGCCAGACAAGAGCATAGACGTATGCTTTTTCAATGGAGCTATAAGAACAGAGGAAAACGAGTATATGGCAAAACTGTTAAGGCAAAAATCAAAAGTGCTGGTGGCTTTCGGCTCATGTGCATGCGACGGCTGCGTAGTAGGTTTAGGGAACTTATGGAGTAGAGAGAAAATTTTTGAAAGAGTATACTTTGAGACACCTTCAACGAGGAATCCGCAGAGTGTAACTCCTCAAACACGAGTTAAAGTTGCGCGAGGAGAGCTGGAACTTCCAGAGTTTTACGACACTGTCAAAACCTTGGCGCAAACCGTCGACGTTGACTACTTCATTTCTGGCTGTCCCCCTCCAGTTCCAAGGATAATTGAAGCTTTAGACGCCATTTTAAACGGAAAACTCCCACCTAAAGGCTCAAGCTTCCTACTAAACAAGTCGGTCTGCGACGAATGCCCAAGAGAAAAGAAGGACCGAAAAATAACCCAGGTAAAGAGAATCTACGAAATAGAAGACGACTTCAAAACATGTTTTCTAGATCAAGGCGTGATATGCATGGGGCCAGCCACTAGAGGCGGATGCAGCGCCCAATGCCTTAAGGCGAATATACCCTGCACGGGATGCGGCGGACCAGCTCCGAGAGTGACAGACCAGGGCGCAGCCATGATAAGCGCCTTCGCCTCCATAGCAGCAGATCCAAAGGTTATTGAGCAGGTGGTTGACCCTGTTGGGACCTTCTACAAGTATTCCCTCGCTAATTCCATTTTAAGGAGGAGGGTGATGCCCAAATGAAAGAGATAGTCATAAACCCAATAACAAGGCTTGAGGGTCACGGGAAAATAACCATATTCCTAAACGATGAAGGCGACGTGGAGGAGGCTTACTTCCAAGTTCCAGAACTCCGCGGCTTTGAAAAATTCTGCGAAGGTCGAAGAGCCGAAGACTTGCCATTAATAATGACACGCATTTGCGGAGTCTGCCCAGTTGCCCACCATATGGCAAGCGCCAAAGCCCTAGACGCGGCTTTCAATGTTGAACCACCTGAACCAGCCAAAAAACTCCGCGAATTAATGTATTGTGGCTACTACTTATACGACCACACATTGCACTTTTACTATTTAGGCGGTCCAGATTTTGTTGTTGGACCAGACGCACCGCCAGAAAAACGAAACGTTTTAGGCGTCATCGAGAAGGCGGGCCTTGAAATCGGCAAGGAGGTTATAAAGCATAGGGCTTACGGACAAAAGATAACCGAAATCTTGGGAGGTAAGGCCACTCACCCAGTAAGCGCATGCATCCCAGGGGGGTTTGCAAGACCAATTTCAGAGGAAGAGCGGCGAGAAATCGAACAGATGGTGAGAAGTTGCCTTGAATTCGCCAAGTTTTCGCTGAAGCTCTTCGATGACATAGTCTTAAAAAACACGGATTATGTAAACCTGATCAAAAGTGAACCATACACGTTGAAGACTTATTATATGGGTTTGGTGGACAAAAACAATAAGGTGAACTTTTACGATGGAAACGTCCGCGTAGTCGATCCCAACGGCCGAGAATTCGTCAAATTCTCACCAAGAGAGTATTTAGACGTTATAGAAGAGCACGTGGAACCATGGACTTACGTGAAGCTTCCATACTTGAAGAAGATAGGCTGGAAAGGTCTTGTGGACGGTCCAGAAAGCGGAGCCTACCGTGTCGGTCCATTGGGAAGGCTTAACGCGGCGGATGGCATGGCAACACCGCTAGCTCAAGCCGAATATGAGCGGATGTATGCTACACTAGGCGGAAAACCTGTTCACAACACTTTGGCTTACCATTGGGCTAGGCTTATTGAGCTTTTGTACGCGGCTGAACGCGCCCTAGAACTTGTAACGGACCCAGAAATAACTAGCAAAAATGTCCGCAACAAGCCTGGCAAGCCAGGCGAAGGCGTTGGAATTGTGGAGGCTGCAAGGGGCACGCTTATACATCATTATCAATTGGACGAGAACGCTTTGGCTAAAAAAGTTAATTTGATAGTTGCCACCGTCAACAACGCGCCAAGCATCTGCATGTCCATTAGAAATGCGGCTAAAGGCTTAATCAAGAAGGGCAATGTTACCGACGGCATATTAAACATGGTGGAGATGGCTTTCCGGGCTTACGACCCATGTTTCGCATGTGCCACCCATTTTGCGGTTGGCCAAATGCCCCTGGAGGTTGAAATTTATGACAGCGAGAAAAGGCTCGTCCAAAAAATCAAAAGGTAAAGGAAAAGGGAGGAAAAGGAGGGGAGCAAAGGTGAAAGCCATGGAAGAGGCAAAAGTTGGAGTCTTCCTATCCGACTGCGGAGGACAAATAGCAAAAATCCTAGACTTCGAAGCCCTAACAAACTTTGTTAAGACTGTTCAAGGCGTAACCTTTGTCGCTAGAGCCAACGAGTTCTGGCGAGGCGAAGGCCTAAAAATCATAGTAGACGCCGTTAAGACTAAAAAGGTAAACCGCGTCGTCGTAGCAGAAGCAGTTCCAAAAATCAGCGAGGTAGCCATAGCAAAGGCTGTTGAAGAGGCTGGACTTAACCCGCATTTAGTTGAGGTTCTAGACCTAAAAGACCATTGTGCATTGCCCCACAGGGACACGCCTAAAGAGGCTACTGAAAAGGCTAAGGCGATGCTCTTAGCCGCCATTGAAAAGGCTAGGCTGCTAGAGCCAATTGAAAAGACAGAGTTTCCAGCCGTTAAATCCGTCCTAGTTATTGGCGGCGGAATAGCTGGGATGCAAGCAGCTGAAGACCTAGCTGACATGGGCTTCCAAGTTCACTTAATAGAGAAGGAGCCCTTCCTGGGAGGTTTAGCCGCTAAAGCCGTTCGCTTTTTCCCAACAGACGACTGCGCCATATGCATCCAATCTCCAGCGACGGATCTGAAAACTGTGACCCAGACATCGAGGAAATGTGTTTACCGCTCTGGTTTTTCGGAGATTCCAAACCTAAACATTTTGACAAACGCCAAAGTCGTGAAGGTTGAGGGCGGCCCTGGAAACTTCAAGGTGACTGTAGAACGAAAACCCCGCTATGTGGATGAGAAGAAATGTGTGGCATGCGACTTGTGCACAAGCGTCTGCCCGGTTGAAGTTCCAGACGAGTATAACGCCAAGCTCACTAAGCGGAAAGCCATTTACATAAACAAGCCGCTGGTTTACCCGCCAGCTTATGCCATAGACGCCAAAGTCTGCAAGTTCCACGAATGCGCCAAATGCGTTGAAGTTTGTCCGACAAAAGCCGTTAATCTAGACCAGAAAACAGAGCATGTGACCCTTAATGTTGGCGGCATAATTGTGGCTACAGGCTTCCGCGAGTATGACCCAAGCGTTATAAAAGAGTACCATTATGGCGAATATCCGGACGTGATAACGCATCTGGAGCTGGCAAGGATGCTGGACGCCTTCGGCCCAACAAACGGAGTGCCAGTAAGACCCTCAGATAGGAAACCGGCAAAACGCATAGTCTTCGTGCAGTGTGTAGGCTCAAGGGACAGGCGTTGGAACCCCTACTGTTCAAGTATTTGCTGTATGATTTCGCTGAAGCACGCCACACTAATTAAGGAGGCTTATCCAGACACGGACGTTACCATATGCTATATAGATATCCGCACAACTGGCAGAGAACATGAATACTATTATGAAAGAGCTCGGGAAATGGGTGTGAAATTCGTTAAGGGAAGACCATCCGAAATAATCCACGATCCAGCCACAAACACTCTGATTGTGGAGGTTGAAGACGAGCTTTTAAGAAGGCTTATGGAGCTTGAGGCCGACTTGGTGGTTTTAGCCGCAGCCATGGTTCCATCCGAGGACACAAAGGAGCTGGCGCAAATCCTCGGAGTAGAACTGGACCAAGATGGCTTCTTTAAAGAGTATAACGCCAAGCTTAGGCCTACCGAAACAAAGCGGAGAGGCATATTCATATGCGGAGGCGCCGTCTTCCCGAAGGACGCCCCTACAACCTCGCTTCATGCACATTCAGCAGCCGTTAAGGCAGCGAAATTCCTTATGAATGGCAAAATTACCAAAGACTTGAAAGTAGCCGTTGTAAATGAGGATTACTGTGGCAACTGCCAGTTCTGTCCAGTGACATGCCCATATGGCGCCATTACCCTTGAGCCTAAAGGCGACGGCCACTTTGTGGCTAAGGTTTCTGAACTAATATGCGAAGGCTGCGGCGTCTGCGTTGGCACATGCCCAGTAGGCGCCATAGAACTCCGCCACCTCAAGCCAAGCCAAATATCCGCCCAGATGAAGGCGCTATTGTCTGTTAATGGTACTTCCAAGCCGCTTGTGCTGGCTTTCAGCTGTTCAGAATGCGGCCATGCAGCTGTAGACTCTTCCGGAATGGCTATGATGAGCTACCCTGCCAACGTCAGAGTCCTGCGGGTTCCATGCACAGGCGTAATCCAAGTCCAGCACATACTTGAAGCTTTTAAGGCTGGAGCCCAAGGGGTCATGGTGGTTGGCTGCAAACCAGACGGGTGCCACTATGAGGTTGGAAGCCAAAAAGCCCAGAAGAAGGTTGAGATGGCAAAGATGCTGCTCCAAGCCTATGGCATAGAGCCCGAAAGACTCGAAATGTTCAACCTAGTCTTCATAGAAGGCGACAAATTTGCAGAAGCAGCCAAAGCCATGACCGAAAGGGTGGAAAGGCTGGGCTTACTCCAACTCGCATAAGAAGGAACAAAAATAGGAGATGCCAAAATGTCTGGAGAAAAACCCCTCGACTTCACAAAGGAGATAACCAGCAAGCTCGGCGGGGAAACAATAGCCCGCTGCTACCAGTGCGGAACATGCGCCAGCACATGCCCAGTCACCAGAACAACAGAACGCTACAACCCTCGCCAAATAATAAGGCTTGCTCTGCTAGGGCAAAGGGACGAAGTTCTAAAGGGCGACTCCATATGGCTTTGCGCCTCATGTTACAACTGCCAAGAACGATGCCCCCAAAAAGTTGAGATCGCAGACGTAATATATGCTTTAAGAAACATAGCCATCCGTGAAGGCAACATACCAGCCATATACACAGAATTCGCCAATGGACTCATGAGTGAAGGGCGCCTAGCCCCAATATCAAAATTCTTGGAAAAGAAAAGAGCCGACTACGGCTTACCACCACTGAAGCCGACTGGCGTGGAAGCCATTAAAAAGATTCTAGCGGCAACAGGCTTCGACAAAATCATGTTCAAAAAGGAGGGTACACCACAATGACAAGCTACGCCTTGTTTTTAGGTTGCACAATACCAGCCCGTCAGCCCCACTATGAACTCGCAGCAAGAAAAGCCCTAACAAGGCTTGGAATACAACTTGTGGACATGGAAGGCGCAACATGTTGCGCTCCGCCACCACTCCAATCCATAGACTTGGAAACAAGTTTGGCAATAGCCGCCTACAACATCTGCCTAGCAGAAGAAGCCGACTTAAACATTGTCACGTTGTGCACCGGATGCTTCGAATCCCTAACAATTGCGAATCGCCTCCTAAAGGAAAAGCCGGAACTACGCGAAAAAGTCAACAAGATTTTAGCTAATGCTGGTAAAGAGTTTAGAGGCACAAAAGAGGTTAGGCATTACTTACAAGTCTTAATGGACGACATAGGCATAGACCGCCTAAAACAAAGCATAGTCAAGCCCCTAAACAACCTTAAAGTAGCCGCCTTTTCCGGATGCCACCTCCTACGCCCAAGCGAGCTCCTACGTTTCGACGACCCAGAACGCCCCCGCATATTCGACACTCTAATAGAGGCTTTAGGAGCCAAAAGCATACCATATAAGAATAAGCTGCGGTGCTGCGGGGGGCTCCTCAGAGGCTATGCAGATGACGTGGCACTAGCCATAGCAAGAGACAAAATTGTAAACGCCTACAACGCCGGAGCAGACTGCATATCAACCCTATGCCCCTTCTGCTTTTTAACCCTAGACCTTGGACAAATGCTAATAAAAGCAACCTACAAGGAAGAATACAACATGCCAATAATCCACTACGCCGAACTATTAAGCCTAAGCCTAGGGGTAGAGCCAAAAGAACTCGCACTAGATTTCCACAAGGTAAAAATAGACAGAGTTTTGGAAAAGATAGGCTGAAACGTTTTCAACAAACTTTTTCCAACAACTTTTTTCAATTTTTGTTAGAAAGTGTTAAAAGCTTACGATATGGCATATGGTTTTGAGGATGCTCTGAATGAAAATTACAGCCCTTAAAGAGCATAAATGCTTCTGCTGTGGCGGAGTTATCAAAAAAGGCGAGGAATGCTTTGTATTTATAGTGAATCCTGAAAACCCAAGTAAAAGTGAGTTTGACGTTATTTACACTTGTGCGAAATGTGCTGAAGAGGAGGCTTGTCGGCGGAGGATTAAACAGAAGGGCGTGGCTGTTTAACGCTTCACGCCTTAACTTCTATAGTCCACCGTTGTCTTTAGCTTTGGAATCTCAACTTCTAAAGCCTTATTATTGTTACACTTCATAATTATGTTTTCAACTTGCAACTCATGAAGTGGGAGGTTAAGTTTCCAACACGTGTTTTCTAGGCATATCTGTAAGCTATCATCAAACTTGTTAACTGTTACCCGCTGGTCCCTGCAGCGGCACTGCATTAAAACCTTAACATAATTTTCATCTTCAAAAATGTCTATTAAGGGCTCTTCAATATGGGGCAGCGGAATAAAGTGTTTTGCAGTTGGACTTTTCTCAAACCTCTCCTCAATAACATACTTTTTCTTGATGAGCCTTTCCATGGGCTCTAAGGGGTTTTCTCCTTTAATCTCCTCTTCTTTAAGGCTTTCCACTAGTTTTTTAGCTAAAACTTTGCAGAAGACGTCTATATTCCTTAAAACTTCTTCAAAATCACCACTCATGACGTCTTCCTCTAAAGTATTATTACATTTTAGCCTATTTAACCTTGTTTATTCTAAGCATAGCCGAATTATGAATTATGCTTTTGAAAGCTATTTCTTTCCAATAGTCAAAGGCAGAGTTCTGACGTGCTTAACTGCCCGAACAACATCGCCAACATACTTGCCCGGATCTTCTAGAGCTCTGTTTATGGCTATTTCAGCTATTGTGGCGCCTTTGTCGGCAATTTTGCTTAGGCACGATAGAATGGAACGAATGTAGGGGATTTCTGGAGCTTCCCTCATAAGCCTATTCGAGTCAACTTCAAGCACTTTTATCATCTCTAAAAGCTGGTTTGCAACCTTCAAATCCCTTGTGAAAATGCATTCAATAGATTTCTGAAGAATTGTCTGGGTCAGCTCACTTAAATGGAATATTCGGTCAACGACATCGTTGGGAATCCTATTCCTATAAATCTCCATTTCAAGAACTTCTCTGGCCATGTCTTCAGAGTAATCCGCAACCAACTCTAAATACTGAAGTATAAGCCTGGCAGCCGGTATGAAAAGCACATCAACCATGCCAACTTCTTCAGCAATAGCCGGCTTCACTTGTGCAGAAAGAAGTAAACGCACTGCCAAATAATAGATTTTGTCCGCTTCGTCTTCTCTGGCTATTGCCTCCTCCACAATCTCATATTTTTTCTCCTTAAAGCCTTGCATTGCCTCAGAAAGTATTGTTGACGCTATGAGAGCAAGCCTCCGTATGAGCATGTCAAGCTTAAACTTTGTAGAGTCTATGGAACACTGTAAAAGTATGCTTTTAGGGGTCTCCTCAAGAATGCCAAGCCCAATAAGCTTTTGAACTATTCTCCGCACTTCATCCACGTGGTTTCTACTAATACGACTTGTGGAAATTACCCGTATAACATCTCGTCCAAGAATATAGCTTCCAACAATAATTCTTTCAAGCATTCCAGGCTCATCACATGCGTCAGCATTCACTATGTATTCCTCGGCCTCCTCTTTTTGGGCTATATGCCTCGGCATTATTTTTAGGGAGCCGTCCCTTTCAGGTATTATGAATAGTAGGTCTCTTGGTTTTATGCCGTGTTCTTTGATCCACTCGTTTGGTAGCGAAACTGTCATGGTTGAGTGGCCTACTCTTTGAACCTTTCTAATTTCCAAAGGTTTCCCTCTATTTATAGTATTTACTTTAGCACATTTATTTATTCTATATTTTCTATTTGCGTTAGATATATATTTTTCGCTTTGCTCTATATATCATGCAGATGTAAAGGAGGTTGATGTGAAATGTCTGAATGGAAAACCGTAAGCATAAGACAAGAGCTGATAAAAGAGATTGAAAGACTCCTCAGGACAGGACGTTACAGGAGCATATCAGAATTTGTCTCAGAAGCCATAAGGCTACGCCTAGAAGAGCTAATGAGAGCTGAGGGAATTCCGCCGGCAAAACGTGAAATGCTTTTGGCAATACCAGAACAGCTGCTATACACGCCTAAGCATACATGGGCGCAAATAACCCCCGAAGGAAACATCCGTGTGGGTGTTTCAGACTACGCTCAAAGACACCTTAAAGGCATTGCCAACATAATAACTGAACCCGTTGGAAAGGAAATAGCGAAAATGGAGCCGTTCGGTGTGGCTGAGACCTGGATGTTTATGTTTGATTTATACGCGCCCGTAAGCGGCAAAATTGTTAAAGTTAACGAGCAGTTGAAGGATAAACCTTACCTAGTAAATGAGGATCCGTATGGCGAGGGCTGGATAATCGAAATTAAGCCCAAAAACTCTTTGACGCTTGAAGAGGAACTCAAAAGTCTTCTAAGCTCCAGGGAATACAACAAGTGGGTTAGCAAGCTTGAGGGGAGGCTCCGTGAATAGGCTTCAATTCCCCCCTTTTTCTCTTGGAATTTTTAAGTTATGTTTGTGTCAAGCTTGATTTAGGTGGCTTAATATATCGGGTTTAGCATTCAAATATCCTTCTAAGAAGGGCTGGTTAGCTTGACGGAAAAACTCCTACAAGAGGTTAGGAAATTTCCTCCTTGTCGAGCGGCATGTCCAGCACATGTCAACGTCCAAGCTTATGTGGCTCTCATTCAAAGAGGCAAGTTCAAGGAAGCCGTCGAAGTTATAAGGCGGGATATGCCCTTTCCAGCCATCTGCGGAAGGGTTTGCTTCAGCCCATGTGAAGATGCATGTGCAAGAGTCAACCTTGATCAGGCGGTTGCCATACGCGCTTTGAAAAGGCTTGTGGCCGACATTGAACGTGAACAGGGAAGAGTTGTCGCAGAGCCCGTTCCAAAAAAGTACGGCGAAAAAATAGCAATAATAGGCGCTGGCCCAGCTGGATTAACAGCAGCTTATGAGCTTGCGAAGTTGGGCTATCCTGTTACTGTTTTTGAGCGGATGGATGAGCCTGGCGGCATGATGCGCTACTGCATACCAGACTTCCGTTTAGAAAAATTTGTCGTTGCCAATGAAATCGCCTATATCAAGGACATTGGTGTTGAAATCAAAACTGGTGTCGAGTTCGGCAAGGACATAACCATTAAAAGCCTTAAAGAGGATGGTTATAAGGCGATTTTCTTATCTATCGGCACACAATTGGGCATGAAATTAAATGTTCCCGGAGAAGACTTGGAGGGCGTAATAAACGCTGTTGACTTTTTAAGGGCAATAGCTCTGGAGAAGAAAATTACGGTTGGCGAAAGAGTAGCCGTTATCGGCGGCGGCAACACAGCCATAGATGCTGCGAGGATGGCTAAAAAGCTCGGCGCTAAAGAGGTTATGATTCTTTATAGGCGGTCCCGCGAGGAGATGCCAGCGCTCCCACATGAAGTGGAGCTTGCCGAGAAGGATGGGATAAAGTTCTATTTCCTAGTGGCTCCAAAGCAGATTATAGGCGAGAATGGAAGGGTTAAGGCTGTTGAATGCTTAAGGATGCGCCTGGGCGAGCCTGACGAAAGCGGGAGAAGACGACCAATACCGATTGCCTTCTCGGAGCACCAGTACGAGGTAGACATGGTTATCCCAGCTCTTGGGCAAATTGTTGAAACATCTATTTTGCCGCCGGAACTTATAAGCAAGGAAAAGCGGGGACCACCGCTACAAGTGGACCCATTAACCCTTGAAACCAATGTTCCCGGGGTTTTCGCGGGTGGGGATGTTGCTACTGGTCCGGCGAGCATTATTGAGGCTGTTGGCGCCGGTAAACGTGCAGCCGTTTCAATACACCGTTATTTGAGGGGTGAGGATCTGAGGAAGGGCGTAGAAGAGGAGAAGATTGAGGAGACTACTTGGGTTAAGGATTGGCGGTTGCTGGAGAAAAAGGAGCGTAGATATGATGCTCCGATAGAGAAACCCCACCTAAGCTTTGAAGAGGCAAAGGAATATCTTGAAAAGTTGAAGCGTCAAGCAAGGTTTGAGGCTTTTCGATGTCTTGGATGTGGACCGTGTGCAGAGTGCCTTGCCAGCATGGACTTGTGTGAGGGCGACAAGGCTGTTGTTGATGAGGGCAAATGTGTAGGTTGCAACGTCTGCGCAGTCGTCTGCCCAGTGGGTGCCATCAAAAAGAACGAGAAGGGCGTAGCCCAAGTAAACGAAGACCTTTGCAAGGGCTGTGGACTATGTGCGGCGCGTTGCCCAGAGAGAGCTATAACTATGAAGAAGCTTTCCGACGAGCAGATCATAACAATGGTTTTAACAGCCTTGGAGAGGTGAAATGAAAATGGAGTCTTCTAATCCGCCAAAAATTGTTTGTTTCATGTGTAACTGGGCTTTCTGCGAGGAGGAGATGCGGGTTCCCTACAATGTCAATGTGATCCGCGTCATGTGTGTTGGAAGGATGGATCCCGCACTGGTTTTGGAAACTTTTGCCAATGGAGCTGAAGGCGTTTTGCTTGTTGGGTGTAAACCTCCGGACTGCCACTTTGTTGATGGAAACCTCCACGCTGAACGTGCGGTCAAAATGTTAAAGAAGCTGCTGGCTTTGGCTGGGCTTGAGCCTGAAAGATTAAAGCTTCTGCTGGTATCACCATTAGAGGACAAAGACTTCAGCCGCCACGCCAAAGGGTTCTCCGAAGAAGTTTGGAAGCTTGGAAACTCTCCATTAAGCAAGGAAGAAATTGTAGCTAATCTTATAGCGGCTAAGGAGGCGGCTTCAGCGTTTAGGCTTCGCGTCTTGCTGGGAAGAGAGGAAGAGCTGACCGAGTTTATGAATGCTTATGGTGAGAAAATACCGGAAGAAGAGTTTGACGCTTTGTTAGATGATATCGTTAGGGCTGAGTTCATCCGCTACAAAATCCACTACTTGACAAGGACTAAGCCCCGCTCTGTTAAGGAGTTAGCCCAAATCCTTGGGATAAAGCCTTCTGCTGTTTTGAGGCACATAACGAATATGCGGCGTAAGGGCATGATAGCCCTAGACCATGTGGAGGGTTACACGCCATTGTATAAGGCTTTGGAGGTGCGATAAGAGATGGCTGAAGGGAAGGTTGGCGCAGTTCTAGTCGTTGGTGGAGGCGTGGCTGGAATACAAGCTGCTTTGGACTTGGCTGATTCTGGCTTTAAAGTGTACATGGTTGACCAGTCGCCCAGCATTGGCGGCGTCATGGCTCAACTTGATAAGACTTTCCCAACAAATGATTGTTCCATGTGTATTTTGGCTCCTAAGCTTGTTGCCGCTGGGAGACATCCAAACATTTCGCTGATTACGAACAGCGAAGTGTTGGGCTTAAGCGGAGAAGCTGGAAACTTCGAAGTGAAAATTCGAAAACGCAGTCGTTACATAAATGAGGAAAAGTGCAATGGCTGTGGGCTTTGTGCGCAAAAATGTCCAGTTGAAGCCATAGACACCTACAACAAGGGCTTAACGGACAGAAGCGCCGTCTACGTCGAATTTCCACAGGCGGTTCCATTACGCTTCAAGATAGACCGCGAGAAATGCATTGGCTGCAGAACATGTCAAGAGGTTTGTAAGGCAAATGCTGTTGAATACGACCAAAAGGACAGCGAAATAGTTCTAAATGTTGGCGCAATCATATTGGCACCAGGCTTCGAACCATTTGATGCACGGCTGAAAAGCGAATATGGTTATGGGCGATATGCAAATGTTGTCACAAGCATAGAGTTTGAACGAATTCTGAGCGCTTCCGGACCATATGGCGGAATTGTTTTAAGGCCTTCAGACGGCGAAATTCCACGTAAAATTGCCTTTATCCAATGTGTGGGTTCCCGTGACGCTCAGCTTGGGAACAATTATTGCTCGGCTGCTTGTTGCATGTACAGCATTAAAGAAGCCATTATAGCCAAGGAGCATGTTCCAACAAAGCTGGACTGCACAATTTTCTATATGGATATACGCGCTTACGGAAAGGAGTTTGACGCCTACTATAAGCGTGCCCAGGAGGAGTATGGCATACGCTTTGTCCGCTCAAGGGTTGCAAGCATAACCGAAGATCCAGCAACCGGCAACTTGCTCGTCCATTATGTGGGCGAGGATGAAACTCCGAGAATTGAAGAGTTCGATATGGTTGTATTATCCACAGGCATGCAGTCGCCAAAAGACGTGGAGAAACTGGCTAAGACGCTTGGAATAAAGCTTAACAAGTACCGTTTCTGCGAAACCAAAACTTTTACGCCTTTAGAAACTTCAAAGCCCGGCGTATATGTTTGCGGAGCCTTTAGTTCTCCGAAGGATATTCCGGAAAGTGTTGCTCAAGCAAGTGGTGCCGCGGCAAAAGCCATGGCAATAATAGCCCCAGAACGGGGTAAGCTTATTGCTGTTAAGGAGTATCCGGCTGAAAGGGACGTTAGCCAAGAGGAACCTCGCATAGGAGTTTTCATATGCCACTGTGGCATAAACATCGGCGGTATTGTGCGGGTTCCTGAGGTTGTGGAATACGCCAAGAAGCTTCCAAATGTTGTTTATGCTGAAGACAACCTTTACACGTGCTCCGATGACACTCAAAAGCGGATTAAGGAGAAGATTAAAGAGTATAACCTAAACCGTGTTGTTGTGGCTTCTTGCACGCCCAGAACCCACGAGCCGCTCTTTCGTGAAACCGTCCGCGAGGCTGGCTTAAACCCATACCTTTTTGAGATGGCGAACATCCGAGACCAGTGCAGTTGGGTGCACATGCATGAGCCAGACGAGGCTACGGAAAAGGCGAAGGACCTTGTCCGCTCGGTTGTCGCCAAGGCAAGACTCTTAAAGCCGTTGAAAAATCCGACGGTTAAAGTCACTCCTGTAGGGCTTGTTATTGGCGGCGGAGTTTCCGGAATGACTGCAGCGCTGGAGTTGGCAAATCAAGGCTTTGAGGTTCACCTTGTAGAACGTGAGAAAGAGCTTGGCGGACACCTGAGGAAAATCTACTATTTGCTTGAGGGTGAAGACCCGCAAAAGCACTTAGAGAGGCTTGTTAAGGCTGTTATGGAGAACAGGCTTATCCATGTTTATCTTGGTGCAGAGGTTGTTGAAGTAAGCGGTTTTGTCGGCAACTTCAAATCGAAAATAAGGCTGAGCAGCGGCGAGGAAAAAGAGGTGGAACACGGCGTAGTCATTGTTGCAACCGGCGCGGTAGAGTATAAGCCAAAAGAGTATTTGTATGGAGAAGACCCCCGTGTCATGACCCAACACGAGCTGGAGGAGAAAATAGCCAAAGGCGAGTTTAAAGCCAAAAAAGTTGTCATGATTCAGTGTGTGGGCGCGAGAAACGAGGAACGCCCCAACTGCGCGAGGATATGTTGTGGACAAGCCATCAAAAACGCCCTAAAAATTAAGGAGCAGAATCCGGACGCTGATGTTTATGTCTTATACAAGGATGTTAGAAGTTACGGCTTTAAGGAGGAGTACTACCGCGAGGCTGCGGCAAAAGGTGTCATTTTCATAAACTATTCTGATGAGAGAAAGCCAAAAGTAACAAATGATGGCGGGAAGTTAAAAGTAGCCTTCTACGAACCGGTGCTAAAGCAGGAAGTCCAATTAGAGCCAGACTACGTCATTTTAAGCGCTGCAACCATTCCCAACCCCGACAACAAGCGCATAGCCGAAATGTTGAAAGTGCCGCTGACAAAGGACGGCTTCTTCCTTGAAGCTCACATGAAGCTTCGCCCAGTGGACTTCCAAACCGACGGCGTTTTCCTATGCGGCATGGCTCATTCGCCAAAGTTCATTGATGAAAGCATCTCCCAAGCGTGTGCTGCTGCGGCGCGGGCAGCTACAATATTGTCAAAGAAGGTCCTTGAAATGGAAGGGATTGTGGCAAGTGTAGATGAAGATTTATGTAGTGGATGCAGAATCTGTGAATTTCTATGCCCCTACGGCGCGATTGAGATGAAAGAGAGAGACGGCAAAATAGTGGCTCACGTGATTGAAGCCTTATGCAAGGGCTGTGGCGTCTGCGGAACGGCATGCCCAACAAAGGCCATAACCCTCGGCCACTTCACAACTGAGGAAATTCTCGCCCAAGTTAGGGCAGTATTGCAGGAAATGGAGGTAGCAGCCAAATGAGAGAATCCCAAAAAGATTTCGAGCCGAAAATTGTTGGTTTTCTATGCAACTGGTGTGCCTATGCAGGGGCGGACTTGGCTGGTGTAAGCCGCATCCAATACCCTCCAAACATCCGTGTTATCCGCGTCATGTGCAGCGGAAGAATAGACCCTGCCTTTATCCTTGAAGCCCTAAAAAATGGCGCCGACGGCGTTTTGGTGGCTGGCTGCCACCTGCCATCCGACTGCCATTATCTTAGTGGTAACTTTAAGGCTTTGAGAAGGGTAACGCTATTAAAGAGGGTGCTCAAAGATTTTGGGATAGAACCTGAACGTGTGCGGCTGGAATGGGTCTCCGCCAGCGAAGGAGACAAATTCGCAGCTGTGGTACGAGACATGGTTGAACAGATTAAGAAGCTCGGTCCAAACCCGTTAAAGGTGATGGAGGAAAAGAAATGAGTGAGACGAAAAGTGAAGCCCGCGAATATGTTCCGCCAGTGATTAAGGCTGAGGAGCTTGACCCAAAGTTCAAGTATAAAATGAGCAAGATGCACGGCGCAGAAAAAGTGATGGTTTGCTTCCAGTGTGGGACATGTACAGCTGACTGCCCTATCGCCAGATTCAGCGAATTTTACCGACCGCGCCGAATAGCCCGCATGGTTCAATTGGGCTTGAAGGATAGGCTTTTGCTGGACAAAGCTTTGTGGCTGTGCTCATCATGCTTCACGTGTGTGGACCATTGTCCACAAGGTGTGGAAATTGCTGGTATAGTTCGAGTTTTGCGGAACATGGCAGCCGCGGACAAAAACCTTCTTCCACTAGTTTACAAGGAGTTAGCTACAAACTTGATGAAAAGCGGCTTTGTCTACGAGATTCCAGAGTCAAGGCTTCAAAAACGGGTTGAGCAGGGGCTTCCGCCGCTGCCAAAGCCAAACGTGAAAGATGTTATGAAAATTTTTGAGGTTACTGGTTCCGCTTGTTTGCTTGAAAAGGTTCAAACTTTTGCGAAGGTGGAAAGTAAATGAGCAACCCTAAATATTTGTTGTTTCCGGGCTGCGTGATTCCTTATAGGCTTTCAAGCTACGAGATATCCGCCAGAAAAGTTCTCGCCAAACTTAGTGTGGAAATTGTTGAAATGCCAGAATACAACTGCTGTGGTTACCCAATGGACGTTATAAACCATGATCTAATGCTGACATTGGCGGCGAGAAACCTTTGCATAGCAGAGAATGTGGGCTTACCAATAATGACCCTCTGCAACGGATGCTTCTGCAGCCTTAACGAAACCAACAAAATTCTAAAAGAGGACAAAAAGCTCCGAGACAAGATTAATGGCTATTTGAAAGAGGTTGGCATGGAGTTTAAAGGCACAACAGAAGTCAAACACTTAATCTACGTGCTTTCAGAGGATGTGGGTTATGAGCGGATAAAAAACGCTGTTGTAAAGCCTTTAACTGGTATTCGTGTAGCCCAGCACAGCGGATGCCACGTTTTAAGACCCCGCAAATATGTGGGACGGGACGATCCGGAAAACCCGACAACCCTCAAAGAACTGATTAGGCTGACTGGAGCCGAATGCTTAGATTATATGGACGAGACAGAGTGCTGCGGCAACCCAATAATAGGCGTTAATGAGGATGTGCCCTTCCAAATGGCTAAAGAAAAACTTGACCACGTGCGAACTGCTGGTGCCCAAGCGCTTATAACTGTCTGTCCCTTCTGCCACATAATGTTTGACCTAAACCAACCCCGCATAGAAAGAGCCTTCAACGAAAAATTCAACATGCCAGTCCTCCACTATCCACAGCTTCTAGGATTAGCCATGGGATTCTCACCTGAAGAGTTGGCCCTAAACGAGCTCAGGGTAAAACCAACAGAATTATTAAACCAAATTAAATAGAGAGTGAGTTTTATGGCAAAACAGAAATTGAAATTTGCCTTTTATTGGGCGGCCAGCTGTGGCGGATGTGAAATTGCCGTTTTAGATATTAACGAGAAAATCTTGGAGGTTTTGCAAATCGCGGACATTGTTTTTTGGCCTGTTGCCATGGACATTAAATATAAAGATGTTGAAGCCATGCCCGACAAATACATTGATGTTTGCTTCTTTAATGGTGGAATCCGAAACAGCGAACAAGAGTATATGGCGAAGCTGTTAAGGCAGAAGTCGAAAGTGCTTGTGGCTTATGGCGCTTGTGCACATCTTGGCGGTGTTCCTGGGCTGGCTAATCTCCACAACAGAGAGGAAATCTTCGAAAAGGTTTATGCCCAAACATTTTCAACAGACAACCCCAACAGGGTTTTCCCACAGCCAAAAGTCCGGGTTAAGGAGGGCGAATTGGAGATTCCAGAGTTCTATGACACTGTGCGAACCCTAGACCAAACAGTGGATGTTGACTATTATGTGCCGGGCTGTCCGCCGGCGGTGGAGCGCACTTTATTCGCCTTGGAAGCCATAGCTAAAGGCGAGCTGCCGCCAAAAGGCTCTGTTCTAGCACCGTTAAAGTCTGTTTGCGACGAGTGCCCCAAAAAGAAGGAGGACAAGAAAATATCGCGGATATACCGCGTCTACGAGAAGGCTCCGGACCCGGAGAAGTGCCTACTTGAGCAGGGAATCCTCTGCATGGGACCAGCCACAAGGGGCGGCTGCAGCGCAAGATGTCTTAAGGTGGATATGCCATGCACTGGTTGTGGGGGTCCATGTCCAAACGCTCCGGAGCAGGGCGCCGCCATGATTAGCGCTTTGGCTTCCATACTTGGCTTGGAGGAGGAGAAGGAGAAATACACCGAGGAGGAGGTTGAAAGGCTGATAGACCAAATTAAGGATCCTATTGGAACCTTCTACATGTATGCTTTACCAGCTTCGATACTGCGGAGGAGGGTGATTCGCGAATGAAGGAGATAATAATTGACCCTATTACTAGGCTTGAGGGACACGGTAAAATAGCCATATTCTTAAACGATGCTGGCGAGGTGGAGAACGCCTACCTTCAAATTCCGGAGCTTCGCGGTTTTGAAAGGTTCTGTATTGGGCGGAAAGCCGAGGATATGCCGCTTTTGACTAGCAGAATCTGTGGTGTCTGTCCAGTGGCGCACCACATGGCTGGGACAAAGGCTTTGGATGCTGCCTTTAACGTGGAGCCACCGTCGGCGGCTAAAAAGCTTCGTGAACTTATGTATTGTGGCTATTACATTTACGACCACACATTGCACTTTTACTATTTAGGCGGACCAGACTTTGTTGTTGGACCAGACGCGCCGCCGGAAAAGCGCAATATTCTTGGGGTTATTGAAAAGGCTGGCTTGGATGTTGCTAAGGAGGTTATTAAGCATAGGGCTTATGGACAGCGAATAACCGAAATTATTGGTGGAAAGGCTACTCATCCGGTCTGCGGTTTGCCCGGCGGTATTTCCAAGCCTTTAAGCGAGGAAAATAGGCGGGAAATTGAGAAGATGGCAACTTCAGCTGTTGAATTTGCAAAGTTTTCCTTGAAGCTTTTCCATGACATTGTTTTGGACAACACCAAGTACGTTGAGCTAATTAAGAGTGACGCTTACACCCTTCGCACCTATTACATGGGTTTAGTGGACGAGCACAACAAGGTGAACTTTTACGACGGGAAAATAAGGGTTGTAGATCCAAACGGTAAAGAATTCGTGAAGTTTGAGGCTAAAGATTATTTAGAGCACATCGCAGAGTATGTGGAGCCATGGACCTATGTTAAGCTTCCATATCTGAAGAAGGTCGGTTGGAAAGGCTTTGTTGACGGTCCTGACAGCGGCGCTTACCGGGTGGGACCCCTTGGAAGGCTTAATGCGACGGATGGCATGGCTACACCATTAGCCCAAGAAGAATACGAGTTTATGTATAAGACTTTGGGCGGGAAACCAGTGCACTCAACTTTGGCTTACCATTGGGCTAGACTTATCGAACTTTTGTATGCGGCTGAAAGAGCCGTTGAGCTTGTCAAAGACCCGGAGATAACGAGCACTAATGTGCGGAGTAAGCCTGGCAAGCCCGGTGAAGGCGTAGGCGTTGTTGAAGCGGCTAGGGGCACTTTGATTCACCATTATGTTTTGGACGAGAACGCCTTAATCAAGGATGTCAACTTGATTGTGGCTACCGTTAACAATGCACCTTCGATTAACATGTCCATTCGGAATGCGGCTAAGGGTTTGATTCAAGGAGGCAAAGTAGACCAAGGCTTGCTTAACATGGTTGAGATGGCTTTTAGGGCTTATGACCCATGCTTTGGATGCGCCACTCATTTTGCTGTTGGGCAGTTGCCATTAACCGTTGAAATCTACAACCATGAGGGAAAACTCGTTAGAACCGTGCAGAGGTAAGTCTTCGCTCTTCCCCTTTTTATTTTTGGAGATTTTTGTTTTTGGAAGTTTCTTTTGAGAAGAAGTTGAGGGATTGGCTTTCCGATGCCGAAAGGGTTGTTATCGCCGGTATTGGTAACCCTATCCGCATGGATGATTTTGTCGGCGTGAAAATTGTCCGTGACTTGCTGGGGAAAGTTTCTGGAAAGGTCTTGCTAGTTGAGTGTGAGACTGTTCCTGAAAGTTTTGTTCAGCAGATAGCGGATTTTAAGCCTTCGCATGTTTTGCTTATTGATGCTGCTGTTATGGGTTTGGAGGCTGGCGAGTGTAGGCTTGTTAAGCCTGAACGCTTGCGGGTTTTTCCGGCTATTTCAACTCATATGCTTCCGCTTCGGGTTTTTTGCGAGTATCTTGCCAAAACCGTTGGTGCCAAAATAGCCCTACTGTTAATAGAGCCTAAAAATACGGATTTTGGGGAAGGCTTGTCTGGGGAGGTTAAGGCTTCTGCGGAGAGAATTGTGAAATTTTTGTTGTCTGTTCTTCCATGAGAGGCTATAGATTGTCAATTTTGCTGATGGCTGGGAACTGCAAAATTGCTACATCAGACAATAATAAACTAACGACTAACGAAAAGTCAATAATAAAATTAAACCCTCAACAACCAAAAACACAAAAGAATAAAAAGATGGACAGGGAGCTTACGTCGGCGGAGCCACTTTTAACGCTTCTTCAAAAAGCCTCTTAGTAGCCGTTATGCGGGCCTTCTGAGCCAAAACATCGGCCGTAACAAGGTCTAATGCTTCTTCTGGACACCACTTAACACACTGGGGGCCGTCAGGCTTGTCCCTGCACAAGTCGCAGATAAAAACCACCTTCTTCTCCGGATGGAGCGAAACCGCCCCATAATCACAAGCCTCAATACACCATCCGCACCCATTACACTTGTCCTCGTCCACAATGATTGTGCCATTCTCCTCAGACTGCGTTAAGGCGTCCCTTGGGCAAGCGGCAACACAAGGCGGATCCTCGCAAAGCCTACAAGTAATAGAAATGTTCACCAGCGGATTAAGCCTAACAACCCTAATCCTGGACTTCAAAGGATTGAAAGCCTTCTCCTTAGTCCAAGCACAAACGTACTCACAGACTTGGCAGCCAACACACTTGTCAGGGTCAGCTGAAACAAATTTCCTTTCATGAATCTTAACCATTCACAATGCCTCCATCCCGCTAAGCCTTCCGGATTTTCGCCTCTACGATTGGGATTAGGTCGTCCATGCCCAAAGCCTTAAGCTTTTCAGGTGTTGGCACACCGTCCTTAGTCCAACCCCTCACCTCGTAATAGTCATCCAACATTAAATCAAGCTCCTCCTGAGACACATAGGCGCCCTTAGACGGACCCTCATCTGGAACTGGAACGTGCATAACCTTGTAGGGCAAGTGGTCATCCTTTCTGCCCAAGCCTTCTCGCACATTTATAACTCTGGCAAGATTGTTTATGCGCTCACCCTTCAAACGCATCTCTTCAGGAGTCGTCTCCCAACCAGTAATTAAAGTGTAAACCTTAGCTAGGTCTTCAAATTCCTTGTAGTAGGTTCCCCTTGAAAACTTGCAGATAATCAGCGAATCAATAATTGTGTAGAGGTCCTCAATGTCCTTAACGGCTTTAGCCCTGCCCTTCTCATACTTCAGCCTGTTAAACTTGCCCTTAACATCGAAGGCATAAGCCCCATGCCTATTATGATCTGCTCCACGGAAGGAAACCGCATATCCCAAAGCTGCTGTTTTGAGGCTTCTAAGGTCATATCCCGTAGCCTCGACACCTTTAATGTGCTGTGCAAGTTTTTCTGCACCCTTGCCAATTTTTTCAGCCGCGATTTTTACGCCTTCGGCTAGGATGTTGCCGATGCCCTCGCGTTTGCCCATCTTCTCCAAAAGCCTCACAAGGGCTTCATGGTTTCCGAAACGGGCTTCAATGCCGTCCATGTCCTTAGCTGTTAAAATTCCATTTTCAAAACAATCCATGGCAAAAGCAACAACCACGCCGGCGCTAATGGAGTCCATCCCGTAATAGTTGCAAAGCTCACTGCCCTTAATCACAGCGTCCAAACGGTCTATTCCACAGTAGGGCCCAAGAGACCATAAAGGTTCATACTCAACCCTTGCCATAGCCCCCTTATACGGGCCTTCATTAACAACACATATATGTTCACATCTCATGGCGCAAGAGCTGCAGGCAATAATTTTCGCCACATACCTCTCATTCAAATATTCGCCGCTAACCTTCTCAGCAGCCTCAAAATGCGCATTATTATAGTTCCTTGTCGGCATACAGTGTAGGGCATTATGCACCAGAACATTCTCAGGCGTGCCTAAAGTTCGGTACTTCTTCGTCGCCGGTCCCT
>JAGTQI010000063.1 GCA_018396955.1 Candidatus Bathyarchaeota archaeon
TTCTGAAGCCCAATTTCCTCGCAGAGCAAGATTCTATCCCTCTCAGCTCCGCGGGCAAAGTCCTTATCCTTAAACTTTTTAGCAACCGTTTCCACTTTCACCTCTGCCAACTTTTTAGAAGGCATCACAAGGGCGCAAGCCACAAGCAATCCCGAGACAGCGTCGCTTGCGATTAAAGCCTTCTCCATTCTACCCTCTGGTTTTACACCAGTATGTTTAAAGTTATGGGCTTTTACCGCCATCAAGAGCTCTTCAGGCAAAACGTCTCTGAGGAGTTGCTCAGCAATTAGACTGTGCCTTTCCGGTCTGTTTTCTGTTTCTTCATAGTCAATGTCGTGAATTAAGCCAACCAAACCCCATTTTTCCTCGTCTTCTCCAAAATGTCTTGCAAGGCTCCTCATTATGGCTTCCACAGCAAGCATATGATAGATAATGTTTCTTTTGGAAACATGCTTTTTAACAAGATTTAGGGCTTCTTCACGCTTCAGCATCGAGGCATCACTAGGCATTTTGGGTTTTAGCCTTTTAAGCCTTCCTCATAGCCATTTTGACTAAGCTTGTTTTCCCAACCATTCTTGGCCCAAGAACGGCAACCCATCTCCTTGCACGAACAAGGCGGATAAGTTCTTCAAGCTCCCTTTCCCTACCAAAGAGTTCTTTGGAAGAGGTTTTTGGATTTAGGTCGAAAAGCAAACTTAACCCCCATAAATAAATAACTTTTCCGTTAACTGCAACTAACAGAAGGTATTCAAAAAATATTATACTTTATAACTTAAAGGTGGAAGTGTTATGGGGATAAGGCACATTTATTGACAATCTTTTCCTCAAAGTGACCTGGTGTCAAGAGGATATTGTTGTTGCGAATCCTGCATATTTAATGAGTGCAGTTAAGGCTTGTAGAACGGCGTCATTTTGGCAAGCATGCACAATGGTGGGTTTAGGAGGGTTTATTTTGCACTTAACCTTACCGAGTTCTTTCGTTTTTCTTCTCTTTTCCAATAGCATTGAGCATTTCATACATGTATTCATATGCTCCAAAATACTGCGGATCCATTTTTGCCAGTTTACTTTTCAAAAGCATCATTTTGTTAATGAGTGTTATTCCATTCTTTCGCCTGATCATCCCTAACCATTCTTTGTTCTTTTCCAGTAGGAGTTCTCCGAGTTTATCCACCTCCGGAAGGTTCATCAGTATGTTTTCGGCGAACTCGATCCTCTCTGAGAGAACAGCTTCCATCAAAGTTAATAAAAGCTTGTAACTGATTCCAGAAACTTTTTTTGTCTTGCCAAATTTTCTGCAGCTTAACAATACGTCACAAACGACGTAGCTTAAAAAGTATGGCAGCCCTAGAACAATTGACATGATTCTGTCGTGTTCTTGCGGGGTCATAAAGAAAACATTGGCGCCCTTACTTTCAAGCCATTCTCTAAAATCTTTGGCTAGGGCTTGTTCTTTAACGTTTGTAGGAGTCAAAATAAAATTTTGGCCTTTTATGCTTTTTGCGCCTGGCCCGAACATGGGGTGGGTGCCCAGAGTGACAGCATTACTTATGTACTTGTGCATTATGTTCACCGGAGTTTCTTTGACAGAGCATATGTCCATCACTTCCTGCCCTGGGCGGATGTGAGTGCTTATCTCCTTGATCGCGTCCTCAAAGTGGTCTATAGGTACGCAGACAAAAATTCTATCCGCGCTTTTCACGGCTTTCACGTTGTCAGCGATTTCAACGCTTAACTCCTCTTTTATCTTTCGCAGCTTTTCATAGTCTTTGTCCGAGGCAATAACTGTTAAGCCTTGTTCTAGGAAAAATTTGGCAAACCACTTACCCATTCGTCCAGCGCCTACTATTGCAATTCTCATTTAAAGGCCTCAGCAATTATTTTCAGGCCAAGCTCAATTTCATCGTCCGGCGCTGTCAAGGAAATTCTGAAATGTTCTAGGTAGTCACCAAAGGATGTTCTGGGCGCTACGGCTACGCCCTTATCCAAGAGATTAAAGGAAAATGTTTCAGAATTTAATCCTTCAGACTTTGGGAAAATGTAGAAGGGTGCTTCCGGCTTTGTAAACTTCAGTTTTGTATCTAAAAATATTTTGCAGGCTAGGTCTGCTCTCTTTTGGTATTTCTTCCGCATAACTTTTATTATCTGATTTCTCAGCTCTAGAGCTTTTAAGGCTGCTTCCTGTAAGAAAACGGGAACATTTGTTACAGTTATTTGATTAAGTTTGACTATTTTGTCCGTTAACGTTTTATCTGCAATAACGTATCCTATTCTCCATCCTGTCATGGCGAATGTTTTAGAGAAGCTTCTAACTACTATGTGTTCACCTTCAAATTCAAGGAGACTTTTCGTTTTAACAAAACTTATGTCCGCGTAAACCTCGTCGGACAAAATTTTTATTCCCCTCTCGTTCGCTATGCTGACTATCTTCTCTACAGTCTTTTCATTCATCACCTTGCTTGTAGGATTATTTGGATTGTTGAGTATTATGAGCTTCGTCTTATTATTGATAGCTGCTTTTAGATCTTCAACGTTTACCTCCCAATTTGATTCAAGCCTTGTCTTTACAAGTTTAACGTCGACTCCCAAGCTTTTAGCTGCTAATTCATAAGCCGTCCAGTGGGGGCTTGGAATTATTATGTTGTCGCCTTTACTGAGCAAAAGATACATTACCGCAAAAACTCCCCATTTGGAGCCGGGAGTTATCACTATGTTATCAGCATCAACTTCGTGGATTTCAGCTAAAGCTTCTCTTAACCTCATTTCCCCAGCGGCGGACGCGTATTTCGTTTTGCCTTTTTTCATGGCATTAATGGCAGTTTTAATAATTTCCATGGGAGTTTGCTGGTCGGGATCTCCAATGTTAAGCTTTATGATTTTGCGTCCTTCCATTTCAAGCTTTATTATCTTCTCATTTATTTCGTATAACATTACTGACAACAAATCTAGAATTTAAAGCCGATTATTTAAAATTTGCAT
This sequence comes from Candidatus Bathyarchaeota archaeon, assembly GCA_018396955.1. GTDB lineage: Archaea > Thermoproteota > Bathyarchaeia > Bathyarchaeales > Bathycorpusculaceae > JAGTQI01. The sequence goes on from JAGTQI010000063.1 coordinate 2,980, forward strand.
GCCATGCCGAATGCGGCTTCAATCATTCCTTTTGCGCCTGTACGCTCATACTTATTATTTCTTGATAAATTTTTTTGATTATATCCAGGTTAAGCTTCAATTTTAAAGCCTTCTCTGTTATCTGTCGGTATTTCTCATTCTCTCTTTCAGAATCTCTTAACGGAATTCCTTGCTTCCGCTTTTCTTCACCTATTTTTTTGGCTATTTCAATTCTCTTCTTTAACAGGAGGAGTATTTTCTCATCTATCTCGTCTATTTTTTTCCTCAACATGTCTATATTCTTTGACATTACTTTTTCCCTATTAGAACCCTTGGTATGATTCCAGCTCTTATCATGTGGTCTGCCATGGTTATCGCGACCACAGATTCTATTGCTGGAACGGCTTTTGGCACTATGCATGGATCATGCTTCCCCTTCACCTGCAGTATAGCCTTTTTGAATTCTGAAAGGTTTACAGTTTTCTGTTTCTTGGCTATTGACGGTGTTGGTTTAATGGCTACCCTGACAACTATTGGCATTCCGTTGGATAGTCCGCCAAGCACTCCGCCAGCATTATTTGTCAAAGTTACTACTCTGCCGTTCCTAATAGCATATAAATCGTTGTTTTCAGATCCCTTCATAGAGGCAGCTTTAAACCCCGCGCCGAACTCTACGCCTTTCACGGCTGGCACGGCGAAAACAGCTTTTGCAGCGTCCGCGTCTAACGCGTCAAATACTGGCTCACCGACTCCTACCGGAACGTTTAAAGCTATGCATTCCACGATGCCTCCAAGGCTGTCCCCTTTTCTTCTGGCTTCAACTATTGCTTTCTTCATGGCTTCCGCGTAAGTTGGATCCGGACATCTTACAGGGTTTTTGTAGGTTTCCTCCCTAATTTTTTCCGGCGGCGGCGTTTCCTTCATTTCTATGCCGCCTATGGCTTTGGTGTATGCCATAATCTCAACTCCGAAAAGCCTTAACAGCTTCTTTGCTACAGCTCCCGCCATAACGAACGATGCAGTGATTCTTCCAGAGAATCTTCCGCCGCCCCTATAGTCGTTGAAGCCCCCATACCTAACGTGGGCAGTGTAGTCCGCATGTCCAGGCCTTGGCAAGTTCTTTATGAATTCATATTCTGAGGGAACTGCCCCCTTATTCCAGACCAGCATGCAGATCGGCGCCCCTGTGGTATATCCCTCAAATACTCCGGACAAGATTTCCACAATGTCTTCTTCCATTCTTCCTGAAGTTATCTCCGGCTCTTTGGGAATTCTTTTGTCCAGTTCTACTTGTACATCCTCTTCTGAGAGAGGGAGACCTGTTGGACAGCCGTCTATAACGGCGCCTACGCATTTGCCGTGGCTTTCGCCAAAGGTTGTCACAACAAATGCTTTACCAATCGAGTTCGCCGTCAATTATATTCGCTCCCAACAGGCTTAAGTCTCTGAAAAATTTAGGATAAGACTTACCCACACATTCAGCATTCATAATTACTGAGTTGCCTTCAGCACCTAAGGCGGCGATGGCGCAAGCCATTGCTATCCTATGGTCGTTATGCGAATCTATCACTGTGCCGCGAAGCCTGCGTGACCCTCTTATTGTTAGGCTGTCCCCCTTAACAGTGATGTTGGCACCCATCTTCCTAAATTCTGCGCATAGAGCTGTCAGCCTATCAGATTCCTTATACCTCAACCTTCTAGCATTTCGTATTTCCGACATACCCGTTGCATAGCATGCCATGGCCGTGCATGCAGGCACCAGATCTGGAATATCGCTTGCATCAATTTTTATGGGGTTGTTAATTGCGCCTTGAGCTTCAATAAAGTTTTCTCCAACATGCACGTCTACCCCTGATTGTTTCAGTATTTCTAGAATGGCCTTGTCTCCTTGTTTTGATGTGTAATCGAGATTATAAACCCTTATTTTTGATGAAGTTATGGCGGCTGCCGATAATAGATATGCTGCTGAGGAAAAGTCTCCGGGAACCCTATGCCCGAAGGGCGTATAGTTTTGCCTGCTTGGGACTTTTATGCAGCTGAAGTCTTCTGAGATTTTAACTTTTACTGAATGTTTCCATAAAACTTCCTCTGTCATCTCTATATAGCTCTTAGACTCGATGGGTTTCGTAAGAGTTATCTGCGTATCCATTTTTGCGCGTGGGCACGCAAACAAAAGTCCAGACGCAAATTGGGAGCTTATAGCGCCCGGCAAGGTTGTCCTTCCCCCCTTGATTCCATCGCCATAAACCACTACAGAAGAGGGGTTGTGCTGCGTCTTAACGCCGAGCAGATTTAGAGCTTGAAGCAGGGGCTCGATAGGCCTATTACTTAACGAGGGGCCCATGACGAATGTTGTCTTTCCTCTAGCAAGCGCGGCCACGGGTATCATGAAACGTAATGTTGTTCCAGACTCGCGGCAATCAACGGGCCTTTTAGGTGCTTTTAGATTGGGGCAACCCTTAATTTCCCAAGTGTCGTCCTCCTGTTCTACGTGGGCTCCGAAGGCTTTTATGGCCTCTAAAGTCGCCAATGTGTCGTCAGAAACTAAGGGTTTCTCCATCACAGTTTTTCCATTCGATAGAAGTGCCGCAACAAGTATCCTGTGCGTATAGGACTTGGAGGGTGGAGCCTCAACTTCTCCTTCCAGAGCTTTCACTGGCTTAATTGTGACATTCATCACCGAGAAACTCCTAAAATTTTAGCTTTTTCATGATTTATCTCTGTTTCTATAATCTCTCCTTCATATTTCATCAAAGCCTCTCTAACATGGTCTATTTTATCTTCGTCCACAACAGCCGTTACAGCTGGCCCTTTTCCACATAATCCGGCTGCCACTGCCCCGGCCGTCAAGGCGTCTAAAGCTATTGAGGGGTCATAGCCCAATGCAAAAGAGTATACTAGTCCATTTAATGTTAAGGCGTGCCAAAAGTTCCCTTTTAAGGCTTCTCTGTAGGCTTTTTTAACCAGTGGTGATATTGTTTTCAGTCTTTCAGCTTTTATGCTGCTTGTGTAAACCTTTGTTTTGGGAATGTGGAACAGAACTTTGAAGTTTTCCGGAGCCTTAAAGTATTTAACTATTTTTCTTTTGAAGTTGTCTGTGATGACTATTCCGCCGAAGTAGGATGCACAAGCGTCGTCAAAGGCTCCTGTTATGGTAACTTTCGCCTCAATGGCTCCTTCAACGCCAAGCTTGACAATTGTTAAGTCGTCAACCTCTCTCTGGAGGGCGGCTACCGCGGCTAGGGCGATGGCGTTTGCGGCGGCGCTGCTGCTTTTCAATCCGCGTGCAACAGGTATGTTGGACCATGTTTTGACTTCGGCTCCAAATTTTCCGGCAAGCCCAAAATACTCCAGAACTTTCTTAACGGTTTTCTCTATAAGTATTGTGTTCTCAGAGGGGTCTGAAGTGATTTCTCCCTTTATGAGTTGCGGGTTATCTGTTAACTTAACTTCAGCCTTTGTCCACAGTTTCACTCCGAAGGCTGCTCCCTTGCCTGTTACAATGGCGTTTATTATGGTTGCGCCGCCGTAGCTTATGGCTGTAGCTTTACTGCTCAAGGCTTAATCCTCCCGCTTGGAGCTTCTCAAGAACGGCTTCTTTCATAACCTCTACAGGGGCTGACTGGTTAAACCATATTTCAAAGGAAGCAGCTCCTTGGTAAACGAGCATTTCAACGCCGTATATCACTTTGGCGCCGACAGATTTTGCATCTTTTAAAAGTTTCGTTTTGACGGGGTTATAAACTATGTCCATCACTGTAAGTTCGGGTTTCAATAGGCTTTTATCGACGAGCGTATGATCCCGATGAGGATGCATGCCGACCGAAGTGGCGTTGATAAGCACATCCACGTCCTCAATCCAATTTTTTAGAACATTGGGTGTGAGATCGTTTCCAACAACTCTCTTGTTAAACCTTTTTCTAAGAGCGCCCGCCAAAACCCTAGCCTTGTTCGCGTCTCTGTTGAGAATTATCAGTTCATCAGCTTCTTGTGCTAATTGAAAGGCTATGGCTCTTCCGGCTCCCCCAGCACCCAAGAGCAGAACCCTTTTGCCTTTCGTTTTCACTCCATTTTCTTCCAAAGCCCTCAAAGCGCCAATGCCGTCGGTGTTAAAGCCTAAAAGTTTTCCATTAGCATTAAGCACTGTGTTAACGGCGCCAACAAATTCCGCCACTGTATCAACTCCATCTAAATATTTAATAATGGCTGTTTTATGTGGCGTTGTGACATTCATCCCGCATATGCCGAAACTATGCATACCCTTTACTGCGTCTTCAAGCGTTCCTTTTTCCACTTTAAAGGCGACATATACAGCGTCAATTTTTGAATGCCTAAATGCTGCATTATGCATCATTGGGCTCAGTGAATGCTCAATTGGGTCGCCTATAACACAGAAAACTTTAGTTTTTCCCGAAACTTCCATCATATATCCCCAACGCTTTGTAGACTGTTTTCATCTCCTCAATTGTCATTTGCCCAGTAGCTGTTTCAAAGCCGCGATCTAGAGAAGCTATCGTAAAGTATCCACCGTAAATCGGCGACAAAAGCCTTGACAGTTTACCTAAAGGACCCATGGCGAAACAGACAATTCTGGCTTTCCCACTTTCCTCATACAGGAATTGCAGCAGAGTTAAGTTGT
>JAGTQI010000006.1:0-35573 GCA_018396955.1 Candidatus Bathyarchaeota archaeon
TTTTCTTAAGCCCGGTGGAACTTCGTTAAAATCTTCAATTGGCACGATTAAGCCTTTAACGCCAGCTTTCCTAATGTGGGTTGGCAGTTCCAGAAGCAGGTCCTTATGCAAGCCAGAAGCCACACACAAATCAGATTTCGGGACACTTTTAGGCATGTATTCTTCGGGCTTGTCTATGAAGGCTGGCAAATCCGAAGGCTTCGGAAGCTCTATGGCGGCACGAATGTTCCGTACATAACTGTAAACGCCGTACTTGCATGAGTCGCAGTACAAGCCGCAAGACTTGCAGAAACTTGGGTCATTAATGAGGTTCCTTATGACACGTTCTGCAAACTCGCCGCTATAAACAAAAATTAAAGTTAAAAACTCTTTTTTGTCTGTCAGATTTTACACCACTTGAAATGTTTATGGAACATGTTCTGGGCGGCGGGCGGCAAGCAAAATATGCTCTAGGAAAATTTCCTCTGAAACAGCCCCTATAAACTCCACCTTATCATTAATGACGGTTTTTGGAACGCCCATAACAGCATACTTATGCCCAATATGTGGAAACTCGCCCACATCGACAACGTCAGCCCTAACAAAGTCGCTTTCAACAGCGAACTTGTAGGCTAGACTCGCAACAGAGGGGCAGTAAGGGCAAGTCAAAGTCACAAAAACCTGAATATGCACTGGTGTCACAACGCCTTTAAGCCTCTCCCTAACACTTTCAGAAATATCTGACCTTCCACGGGAAACAGCGATTATGCCCTCCACAAGAGTTCCAAACTCATAGCCATAGGGCAAGCCGTAAAACCTGACACCAAAATCCTTCTCGCCAACAATCGCCACTGCTGGAACCTTGTCAATGCCAAAAGCCCTAGCCTTATCCGCATCAGCCACAAAATCATAAACCTCAACTCCTATTTTATCGCTTAAAGAGGCTAACTCCTCAATAAGCTCCCGCGTCTCCGCACAATAAGGGCACTCATACTCTTGTGTAAAGACAATAAGCCTAACCAGATTTGGCAGTTTACCAGCTAACTCATCCCGCAAGTGTTTCTTGTGCTCTTCAGAAATCATACGTGCTCATCCCTTCAACAACTACCGCCTTATCTCTAACTTGATTTCCTTCCAATCCTCCTTGACGCCACGCAAAGCACTAACAGACCCAACAACTGTGCTGCCTAAAATCTTAACAACAAACTTATTAAGGCTTATCTCCTTACCATCAACAAAAAGCTTAACATTCAACACAACCACCAAAAAAAGAAGCGCCCACCAAAAAGTTAAGCTTTTTGCAAACAAAATGACTTTCGCATTCATATTCTTAAATTGCGAGTTCCCAGCCATGTGAAGTAACTTTAATTACATTACCCTTTCGTTATGTTAAAGCATTTATGGTGGTTTAGTGCATCATTTTATGCGAAGGAATGGGATGTCATGCCGGAAACCATAAGGAGCTTTATAGCCTTTGATATTGAAAGCGCTGATGTTCTGGAAAGGATAACGCAGATGCAGAAAAGATTGGCTGAGACTGGTGCTGACTTGAAGCTTGTAGAGCCTGGAAACATCCACATAACTGTGCGTTTTTTGGGGAACATAACCCCCAACATGATTGACAAAATTTTTGAGGGTATGCAGAAAGTGCGGTTTGTGCCTTTCGAGGTTGAGATTCATGGGGTTGGCGCTTTTCCAGACTTGCGTTATCCTAGAGTTGTTTGGGCTGGCATTAGGAATGGCGCCAACGAGTTGCGGGGCATCTTCGGCCAACTTGAGCCTTATCTTCGTGGTTTGGGTTTTGCTCCAGACACTAAAGGTTTCAGTCCCCACTTAACCATTGCCCGCGTTAAGAGTGGACGGAATAAGGCTACCCTTGTAAAGTTTTTGATGGAAAATGCGAACTACGAGTTTGGTGTCGTTAGAGCTGATTGTTTGAGGCTTAAAAGTAGTAACTTGACGCCTAAAGGTCCCATATATTCCACGCTTAGAGAATACTGCCCACAAAAACAGTAGCTGGATAAGTGGCTATTAATGTCTGAAGATCTGGAAAAAATCTGCAAAACCGTTCTTGAAAGAGTTACGCCCACAAGGGAAAAACGCGAAAAAATAGAGGCTTTGGCAAAAGAACTAGAAGCCAAAGTGGCTTCAGCCACAACAGATTTTGGTGTTAAGGCAATTGTACGCCTGGAAGGTTCTGTTGCGAAGGATACTTGGCTAAGCGAAGAGCCCGAAATAGACGTTTTCATGCGTTTGCCAACAAGCATACCTCGCAAGTCTCTAGGCGAGGTAGCCCTAAAAATAGCTAGGCGGGCAACTGAAGGCGCACGACAAGTGGAGCGCTTCGCTGAACACCCCTACTTGGAGGCTTTTGTTGACGATGTTCGAGTTAACATAGTGCCATGCTACGACACCAAGCACGGTGAGTGGCTGAGCGCAACGGACAGAACGCCCTATCACACAGACTATGCAAAAAAACGTTTAACCAGCCAAATGCGAGGCGAAGTTCGCTTACTAAAAAGGTTTATGAAGGGTGTGGGCGTCTATGGCGCTGAAATAAAGGTTGGCGGTTTCAGCGGATATCTATGCGAACTTCTAATCATAAATTATGGAAGTTTCGTCGATACATTGAAGGCTTTTGCACAGCATAGAGGGCGCATAATCATAGACATAGAAAACCATTATGAGGAGAGGAAGGAGGAGCTGCCACTATTGTTCAGTGAACCCCTCGTGATAGTTGACCCGGTTGATAAGGGAAGAAATGTAGCCTCAGCTGTGCAATCCCAAAAACTTTACACTTTTGTGGCTGCGGCGAGAGCCTTCCTAGAAAAGCCAAGCCTAAAATTCTTCTACCCGCCAGAAACGAAACCGCTAACAACAGGGGAGCTTAAAGCAAAAATTAGCACGCGGGGCTCCGCTATGCTTTTTGTGGTTTTTGGGAAAGTTGAGGCTGTTCCAGACGTCCTTTGGGGTCAGCTTTACAAGTCTATGCGTTCACTGACAAAGCTTCTTGAACTTAACGATTTCAACTTACTGCGCGGCACAGCGTGGAGCAACGAGAAAGACCTAAACGCCTTCATATTCGAACTTGAAAGCCGCTACCTACCACCATTAAAGAAGCATTTTGGACCACCAATAGAGAAAGAAAACGAATGCAAAAACTTCCTTGCAAAATATGCAGGCAGCACCGGAACAGTTGCCGGACCTTATATTGAAGATGGGAGATGGATAGTCCAAGTTAGGCGAAAATACACGGATGCAGCAGCCCTCTTATACGAAAGGCTGAAGGACGGGGGAAGAAGCGCGGGAGTAGCCAAAGAAATAGCACAAGTACTCCGGCATGGGTTTAAAATTTTGGTTAACGAGGAAATAGCCGAAATCTATGGAAAAGACAGCGAATTTGCAAAATTCTTAACAGAATTTTTGTCCGGAAAGCCAAAGTGGCTAGAGGAAACCTAAGCATAGGGCGACTATTAAAGAGGTGCCAAGTGCCCAACAATAAAAAGCGAAAAAGTGAAACTTTTCCCTTGCAATTGTTTTCCAAAGTAGTTTTAAGGCAAGGTAGCCAAAAATCACAGCTACAACCGTGCCAACAGCAGTCTCGACAAAACCAAAACTCGAAGTAGCTAAAATTTTAAACTGTTCGTAAAGGGTTAGCGCCAAAGCGCCTATTATGGCTGGAATCGACAGAAGGAAGGAGAATTTGAAGGCTTTTTCACGCCTTATCCCAAGTAGAAGCGCCACGGTAATTGTTAAGCCACTTCTGGAAAGCCCCGGAACAACAGCCATGCCTTGGGCAACACCAATCAAAAAAGCTTGAGAAAAACCAACACCATCCGCCTTCTCCTTCCCAACCCTTGCGGAGCATAGTGCCACGCCGCAAATGATAAAAGCCGCGGCTATAACTGAAACTTTGCTGAAAAAGTCTTCTAAAAACACGTGGAAAACAAACCCAATAGCCATGGTTGGCACCGCCCCAACAATTATGAGTGGAACAAATCTTCCATAATCCGACTTGAAGTCTAAGCGTTTAAGCGCCGCAAAAATTTTTTGAACGTCGCTTCTGAAGAAGATTACTACAACGGCTAATGTTCCCACGTGGAGAACAACTTCAAAGAGCGCAGGGAGTGTTAGGTTTAAAGCCCTTTCAGCAATTTTCAAATGCCCAGTACTTGATATGGGAAGCCATTCCGTTAAACCTTGAATTATGCCGAGAATCAAGGCTTTTATTAGCTGGTCAAAACTCATGCAACATCCCTTCTCAATCAAGGTAAAGTCTGACTTTGCAACTGTTAAATATTAAAACTTTGGTTTTTAAGAAACTTCTATCTCAACATCATCAATATAACGGTTAGGTAGGTTTCCCGCGCACAGAAATCCCAACGGCAACCCATATTTCTCCGCTTGAACTTGAGTCCAGAACCGTGAGGTATTCATAACGTTTCCATCCGACCACCTCATTGGCTGCCCCGATAACTTGAAAGTCCACCTCTGTTTCGGGGTTTTCAACGCCGATATACGCACATACAACTGCCAATGTATTGAAGCTCTCTTGCTCGCTATAAAGCCAAAAGGAAACATTAACACGTGAGCGCTCACCCGCTTCAATTTTTGTTTCGATCCAGATGGTTCCATCATCTTGCCGTCCATCTATAAAAAACTCCAAGGAGTACCGCCCGGTATGTGTGATACTTGACGTGCGGCTTATGTGCCACTCCACTGGTTTTCCAGGATTGTTGGGGTCTTCTGGAACATCCGCGTCTACAATCCACCTTCCAAAACCGTTTTCGAAGCTCTTAAAATATGTGATAAAATGAAAGCACAAAATCCATATGATAATTACACTGAGCACTATGGCGATTACAGTTAAAAATGTAATAATTACATAAACTCTCTTCAAAACCCACACCTTTTCTAACTATAGAAAGACGTCTCCCTTATAATGCTATATTTTGGAACAAACTCTTCAGTCCATGATTAAGCTTAAAGACTTTTCAGCGCTTATTATCCCCTTAAAGGTGAAAAATGTTATGGCCGAATATTCACCCGGAAGTCATGAAGACCGCGAAATTTTGGCTAAAATTTCCACGGAAAAGCTTCTAGACTACTTCTTCTCGCAGATTAGGAATTTATGGCGGGTTGACGGCTTATACTTCCTCGGAATAGAGAAAAAGTTTGGAACTAAAGCGGCAACGGAAATCGATGCTGGCGTATGGGAGGCTATGGCGACTATTGAAGCAAAAAGCCTTCAAAGAATGTTCGGCGTGGGCGAAAACCCAGACATACCAACTATCATGGGGCTTTTGCGTTTGACAAGTTGGGCTTTAGACCAACCCTTCAAAACAGTGGAAGTTTCAGCAGAAAAAGCCGTTTTAAGCATAAACCGCTGCCGAACGCAGGAGGCTAGGCTGAGCAAGGGTTTAGGTGAGTTCCCATGCAAAAGCGTCCGGTTCGGCTACTTGAAGAATTTTGCAAAGACCCTAAACCCAAAAGTTGAGGTTAACTGTCTCATCTGCCCACCGGACAAACATCCGCAAAACCTTTGGTGTAGTTGGGAGTTCAAGATGCCGCGAAAATAATGAATAAAAAAAGAAATTGGAAATTAGAATGTGGTAAAATTGTAAGCCTATCTACCAGTACCTTCGCCTTTGGTTTCTTCTCTTCATCCAGCATTCACGGCAGTAAACTGGTCTGCTTGGGTCTGGAACGAAGGGAACTTCGCATTCTTGACCGCAATCAGAGCAGACTGCCTCGTACATCTCTTTCCCAGACATTTCGCCTACTCAACTCCTTCTAATTTATTTTGTGCAAAAGCCGCCAATGAAAAGCAGTTTTGCACGACCACAGTATAGGCTGCTCAGTCCCATATAAGAATTTGCCACAGAAAAACATGAAGGAATCCATGTGAAAGCCTAAACGTTAGCTGGTGATAACGAGGGGCTTCTGCTTTTCTGCTGATACAAAGTTTGAGACTCTCACGCCCACAAGTCTAATCTTCCTTTCTGGTTTTAGGTAGTCTTGTATGAGTTCTTTTGCTGTTTTCTTTAGGTCTTGGAGGCGGTTTGTTATGAAGGGCAATGTCTTGCTGTGGGTGTGGGTTTCGAAGTTTTCGTAGCGAACCCGCAACGTAACAGTCTTAAAGTATAACTGTTGCCCCGTGAGGTCTTTGTGAACCTCTTCTGCGAGCCTTTCTAAAGTGTTTAGCACGAGGTTGAAGTCTGAAGTGTCCTCTTCAAAGGTTATGTCGCGGCTTATGGACTTTATTTGCCGCTGTTCTTCAACTTCGCTTTTGTCTATGCCGTGAGCCATTAAATAAAGCTGAGTTCCCATTACGCCGAAGGTTTCTGTCAGCACCGTTGGGTCGCGGCGGGCTAAATCCCCAATAGTTTTTATTCCCATTGCCCGAAGCTTCTGCTCTGTTTTCCGTCCAACCCACAAGAGCTTGCGAACCGGCAGCGGAGCAAGAAATTTTTCAGCCTCTTCCTCTCTGACAACTGTTAGGCCGTCTGGCTTCTGGTAGTCACTGGCTATTTTTGCTATGAGCTTGTTGGGTCCAATTCCAATTGAACATGTGAGCCCCTCCTTTTCTATGATTTCCCTTTTTATTTGGCGGGCCAAGGCTTCTGCTTCCGCATAGTCCTTAACTTTTGAAGTCACATCCAAAAAGGCTTCGTCAATCCCCCAGCTTTCAAACTTGTCCGCATATTTCCGCAGAATCGCCATAATCCTTTCTGAAACCCTTGTATAAAGCTCATAGTTCACAGGTAGGTAGATGGCGTGTTGACAAAGTTTCCAAGCCTTCGAGATGGGCATTCCAGACCTTACGCCATATTTGCGGGCTTCATAGTTGCATGTGCTTACTACACCCCTTCCCTTTCCCTCTTTTGGATCCGCGCCCACAATAACTGGTTTTCCTCGGTATTCTGGGTGCTCCCGCTCCTCTATGGCAGTGAAGAAGTGGTCCATGTCCACGTGGAGAATTATACGCTTTTTCTCTGCCATAAACCCGACTTTTCCAAAGTCTTTTTCAAGTGTTAAACGGTTTTCATAAAATTTAATCTATCGCATCTTGCACGTGTTTAGTTTTGCTAATGATTAAAACTTCATAACTTTTAATGCTTCGGATTCTGACTATAAAGGGCTGAGGATGCACGTAAATGAAGGTGATTATGGAAAAGGATGCCCAACAAATCGCCATAGAATTCCTGAAAAAAAGGAAGAACACTGAAAGAGTAGACATATCCTCCATTGAACAGCGAAACGGGTGCTGGGTTATTAAGGGAACATGCCCCATAGACTTGGAGGGACACCCATGGGCTGAAAAATTCGAAGTTATTGTGGACGCGAAGGGTAAGATAAAATCCACAGACTTTTCACTGTTATAAATGTGCAAGCCAACCATTTTTAGAATTAAAAAGCATTTTAAATGAGGAAAACTGTTAAGAAAATTGGAGATAATCCTTGTTTAGTAAAATTCTCGTTCCATTGGACGGCTCTGAACACTCCTTAAGGGCACTGGACATAGCCATAAAAATAGCCAAAAAATTTGATGGAAAAATCACTCTAATCCATGTTTACTCTGTAAGCGTCAGACCCATGGTTGTCCCAGAACCGTCAACACTTACGCCTGGAATACCAGTAATAGCGCCCACAGAATATTTAAAAGTGACTGAAGCTGTTAAAGAGGCGGGAACCAGAATATTAGCTCAAGGCAAGGAAAAAGCCAAAGCTGAGGGCGTTGAAGCTGAAACCATGCTTAGAGAGGGACATGTCGTCCAAGAAATTGTTAAGGCAGCGGAGGAGGGCGCGTTTGACCTAATCGTCATGGGCGCCAGGGGGATAAGCAAGATAAAGGGGCTTATTCTTGGAAGCGTAAGCGACGGGGTTATAAGAAACGCTCCATGTCCTGTCCTAGTCACAAAATAGTTTCCTCCGCTTTGTATCGCCGCCTTCGTCTGAGCCTCCAAACATGCCATGTTTCGGGCTTCTGCCAAAAAGTTTATTTTTCCCTTCCAATCGGATTTTCTCACCTTTCCAAATTTAGGAGGACAAGTCGACTCTAAAATGTCCGTGTTCATGTCTAAAATTAGTGGTGTTGGCGTGGTGGCTTCAGCGGGAGGAAGCCTGTATGCTGAAGCTGAAGTCGTCACGTTCGCTGATGCTTGCGATGGCTTTAAGTACTCTATACTCTTTAGGAGTCGGCTTGCTGGGTCCCGTATACCCAATATTTGTTGTTAACCGCTTTTCAGCCACAATAATAGATGTAGGCTTTTTATATGCGCTTTTCTGTGGAGTTGCAGCCTTATTCAAGGTTGTGGCTGGAAGACTTGCAGACGCTTATGGCAAAGAGCGCATACTCTTAATCGGAGTCATAATGGGTGCCGTATGCTCATTAAGCTACATCTATGCGCCAAATATAATAAGCCTATACATAATAGAATTCTTGTTCGGCGCATCCTACGCACTGCAACGTCCATCCCTACTAGCCCTAATAGTAGACTTGGACGAAAAGAAGAGAAGCGGAACAATGCTGGGAATCTTCGAATCCATATACGACATCACAGAAGCAGTCGCAGCCCTACTAGCCACATTTATTGCCACCAAAATTGGTTTTGAAACCCTTTTCTACATTTGTTCAGGGTGTCAAGCCACAACAGGCATCTTCATCTTAAGGTATAAACGTTAAAGTTATTATTGTGTTTGGGTTTAATGCTGAATAGCGTAGGCATCATAGAAGCCCGGTGGTGTAGCGGTCAAGCATGGGGGCCTCTGGAGCCCCTGACGGGAGTTCGAATCTCCCCCGGGCTACCAACCATTAAAATATTAACAAAAATTACACTTTTAATTTTATGAGCATTTTCAGTTTTTGCAATCAATCTTTAAGTGCGGGGGGTGGGATTTGAACCCACGAACCCCTACGGGACAGCCGCTCCGCGAAACTTTTGGAAATAGTTTCCCCTCAGGGCTGCGCCTTTGGCCAGGCTTGGCAACCCCCGCTTGTCATTCCGGTTTATTTCTTAATTTTGTGGATGAAATTAAAGTTTCCTTTTAGTGGTTTTTAGGTTAACATAAGAAGGGGGTTTAGATTATTCTGAAATCTTCCTTTATGGTTGTTAGCACCACGTGGGTGTTTGTTCTTTCCACGTAGGGCATTGCCAGTAGGCGTTTTGCAAATTTGCTTAGTTCTTCCCTGTTTTTGAATTTGGCTATTACAACGGCGTCTATTAGCCCTGTCACGTCGTAGACGCAGCAGACGTTTGGGAGCTTTGCGATTTCACTTTCAACCTCTAAGAGTCTTCCTTTCGAGACCGTTATTTCGACTACAACGGTTAGGGCGTAGCCAAGTTTTTCGTGGTCTATTAGGGTTGTATACCCCTTTATTATGCCAGTTTCTTCCAGTTTTTTGACTCTTGATAGGGCTGTGCTTGTGGATATATTGCACTGCTTTGCTAACTGCCTTGAGGAAAGCCTCGCGTCTAAGGTTAGGGCCTTTAAGATTTTCATGTCTACATCGTTTAATTCTTCCTCGTTTCTAGAGCGTCTTTTCCTTTTCTTTTCTTTAGATGGTGACTTTTGAACATTTGTATCTTCCATTGCGTAGGGCTCCTTTATTTAGACTACATGTGTACAATTAATTTAACTTATATTTAACATTTGTCATAATTTTCTTTGAAAAGTCTTTTATATGTATTGTTAATTTCTATTTCATTGTAAAATTCATCTGGGGATTGCGTAATGCGAGGTTCACTACGTCGAATGTTCCAGAATCAAAATGTTGAGCTGTGTTTTAAGCTTCTGAAGAACGCTGAGCATGTTCTTTTACATTTCACTGATTTGCTTGGCTTTCTTAAGGGCAGGACAATCCCGGCGGAGGAGGCGGAAAACGCCATAGTTGAGGGTGTAGGCTTTGACGGCTCATCATTAATCGGCGGGGTTGGCATAGAAGAAAGCGACATGCTCATGAAGCCGGACATAACCACCTTCACAGTTTGCCCATACTACTTCTATAACAAAAGTGTTGTTAGCTTCATCTGCAATTTATATACGCCGGAAGGCAAGCGCTTTGAAGGTGACCCAAGATACGTCTGTCAAAAAACTCTTGAAAAATTAGCGGCTGAAGGATACAAGCCAACAGCAGCTGCAGAGCTAGAATTCTACCTTGTGCAAAAAACGGCTGACGGTGACTTCCAGCCTGTTGAAAATCACCTCATGGATAAGCAACGCTATTTTGACATAGCTCCTGGTAGAGACGTCACTGAAACCTTCCGAATGGAGTTAACCAATGCACTTTTCACGATGGGTATAGCAGTTGAAAGGCAGCACCACGAGGTCGGCTCAGCCCAAAATGAAATAACATTCAAGTATGCAGACCCTGTAATAACTTCAGATAATATTATGCGCTATAAGTTTGCGGCTAAAGCTGTTGCCGATAGAAAGTATGGTTGGATAGCCACCTTTATGCCTAAACCATGGTTTGGAAAGCCCGGTAACGGCATGCATATCCACCTTGGCCTCTTCGCCTCAAAAACGGGCAGGAACGTCTTTTATGATAAAGATTATGCCCACTTATCCCAAAAATGCCGCTACTTTATAGGCGGGATACTTGAGCATGCAAGGGCTTTATGCGCAGTTGTGGCGCCAACAGTTAACAGTTACAAGAGGCTTGTGCCCGGCTATGAGGCTCCAGTTTACATTACTTGGAGTCGAAAAAACCGTTCAGCCCTAATAAGAGTGCCAGAATACTTCCCTGGAAAGGAGAGTGAAGCCAGAATAGAGTTCCGCTGTCCAGACCCCCTTTGCAATCCTTACTTGGCTTATGCCGCAGTTTTTGAGGCTGGTTTAGATGGCATTAAAAAGAGGATTGAGCCCGGCGATCCCGTTGATATGAATGTTTATCATATGAGCGAGGCGAAGCGGAGGGAGCTTGGAATTAAAGTTTTGCCAAGTTCGCTTAAAGAAGCCTTGGAGGAGTTGAAGAGCGACGACGTTTGCATAAGGGCTCTAGGTAAAGAAAATGCCGAAAAATATTTTGAGCTTAAAATGCAAGAGTGGCATGAATATGAGTCTCATATGCCCAAGGATGATGAAGGCACAGTTACGCTTTGGGAGCTGCAAAAGTACATCTATGCATAACGGGCTTTAAATTGTCCATTCAGGTATATGCATGAAATACGATACAATTCTGGTGCTGGATTTCGGCGGACAGTATTGCCACCTCATTGGGAGACGTATTAGAGAGAATGGCGTATACTCAGAAATAGTCCCTCACAACATAAGAGTTGATGAGATAAGGCTTCTAGGAGAGAAGCTTAATGTTAAAGGATTAATTCTGTCTGGTGGTCCCGCAAGCGTTTTTGATGTGGATGCACCAAAACCTGACAGGCGCATTTTTGATTTAGGGCTGCCTGTTCTAGGCTTGTGTTATGGACATCAGCTTATAGCTCAAATTTTCGGTGGAAAAGTTGAACCAGCTAAGCGGAAAGAGTTCGGCTCAGCACATGCAGTCATAGACAAACCAGTTGGTGTTTTAAATGGCATGAGCAGAAAAGAGCGGGTTTGGATGAGTCACAGTGACACCGTCATTTCGGTTCCTTCGGAATTTGATGTTTTAGCCCACACACAAAATTGTCCAGTCGCCGCCTTCAAACATAAGAACAAACCGATTTACGGTTTACAGTGGCATCCAGAAGTTGTCCATACGGTAAATGGCGCCAAGATGATACGCAACTTTATCTTTGAAGTATGCGGTTGTGTTGCCAACTGGAAGATGGAAAATGTCATAGACAAAATGATTGAAGAGGTTAAGCGGCAGGTCGACGGCGGCAAAGCCATCATAGCTCTAAGCGGAGGCATAGACTCAAGCGTAGCCACAGCCATAGCAGCTAAGGCAATAGGCGAAAAACTGACAGCAGTTTTTGTTAACCACGGACTCATGCGAGAAAACGAGCCAGAATTTGTAAAAGACACATTCCAGAAACTCAAAATAAACCTAATTATCATGGATGCACAGGAAAGATTTTTTTGAAAGACTTAAAGGCGTAACTGACCCTGAAATGAAGAGGAAGGTTATAGGCGAAGAGTTCATCAGAGTTTTTGAAGAAGTTGCAGAAAGAGTTGGCGCAGAATACCTCATCCAAGGAACTATTTATCCGGATAGAATTGAGTCTGGATTTAGGAGGTATTCAGACAAAATCAAGACGCATCATAATGTCGCCGGGCTTCCGGCAAAAATTAGGTTTAAGAAAATCGTTGAGCCTCTAAGGGACTTGTACAAAGATGAGGTTCGTAAAGTTGCCCAAATGATCGGGCTGCCAAAAGAAATAGTTTTTAGGCAGCCCTTTCCAGGTCCTGGACTGGCGGTGCGAGTTATTGGTGAAGTAACCAAGGAAAAGATTGAGATTGTTAGGAAGGCTGATAGAATTGTGAAAGAGGAATTCGAGAAAAACGGCTTAAAAGAGAGATTGTGGCAGTTTTTTGCAGTTTTAACAGATACGAAATCTACTGGTGTTAAGGGTGATGCTAGGGCGTATGGCTATGTTGTTGCCATGAGGGCGGTGGAAAGTCGCGAGGCGATGACGGCGAGTTTTGCAAGAATTCCTTACAATGTTTTAGAGAAAATTTCCACCAGAATAACCAGCGAAATACCAGAGGTTGTTAGGGTGGTATACGACATCACCCATAAGCCACCAGCAACCATAGAATGGGAATGATTATTTAAACCATCGGCTTGGCCATCAAATCCTCAACTTTAGCCTTCTTCAGCAAATTGATGTGTTTAACTAGCTCATTAACCACCACTTCAAAAACTCGTTTACCCTTGTCTGCCGAAGCTGTTGTTGCCTTCCCAAAAACTCCAGAACTTGTGTAATCTGCCGTGTCTAAAGGAAGGATTATGCCTTCAACCTTTGCGATATGCTCCCGCACCTCTTCATCTACAGCCCGGTTCATATTCACAAGATGCGGGTGCAAAGCCAAATTTACAGAAGTCTCCTCGGCGCCGGCATGCCCTCTCTCTTCCGGCTTGAATATGTCTGGCAGAAGTTTTCCAGCGGCAGGCCACCATTGGAAAACCGAGACGAAAATTCCTTTTTCCCGCATCTCTCTAGCCAGCTCGGTTAGAGCGTTCAAGTTTCCGCCATGCCCATTAACAATGACTATTTTCTCTGCGCCATAATAGTTTAGGGATAAGCAAACATCTTTTACATAGGCTTTTAGGGTTTCAGGCGTAACATGTATGGTGCCCCAAAACTGTCTGTGGTGATGACTGACGCCGAAAGGAATAACTTGCAAGCAGAGAACCTTTGCACGTTTTGCAGCTTCTTCAGCTATCGCCTTAGCTATAAAATGGTCCGTTCCAAGTGGGTTTTGCGGCCCATGCTGCTCATTTGAACCGACTGGGATAATAGCGATGTCATTCTTACTAAAATATTCTTTTGCCTCCACCCAGCTTATTTCGTGAAGCAAGACTTTCACGAGTTGTCCTCCATCTTCACGAAACTGTTTTATTTGAAGGAATTTGAATATAAGCTTGCGCATAAAACGGTGAAACTCATTGAAGGCTCTGATCTTAGCTGGGGGGTTTGCAACTCGGCTTAGACCCCTAAGCTGCGCAAGGCCCAAAATTCTATTTCCAGTTCTTAACAAGCCGCTTTTAGAGTGGACGCTTGAAAGCCTCTCAAAAAGTGGAATAGAAGAGGCGATATTGGCGGTTAATCATCAAACGGCCTTCCACATAAAAAACTCCAAATTTTCCAAGGGTAAAATGAAAATTGCTTATTCATACGATCCTCCCAAAAAGCCCCTTGGAACAGGCGGCGCAATAAAGAATGCTGAAGAGCTTCTAGGAAACGACAATTTTTTGGTGGTGAATGGCGACATCTTCACCAGCATAAACTACGCCGAAGTAATTAAGAGACATGAGGGAAATGATGCCACCGCAACAATAGTCCTATGCACAGTTAAAGATCCGAGCCGATACGGAGTTGCAGAACTCGGCTATAATAGTAGAATAAAGAGGTTTGTTGAGAAACCCCAGCCGGGAGAGTCTCCATCGAATCTCATAAACGCTGGAATATATGTTCTCAGCCATGAAATCTTCAGATACATTCAATATGGAAGAAGAGTTTCCCTTGAACGTGAAGTGTTCCCAAAATTGGCGGAAGAGGGCAAACTTTTTGGCTACATTTTTGATGGCTTGTGGACGGATATTGGTAAAGCTGAAGACTATTTGGAGATAAACAAAATTCTATTGGACAGTCTTCGTGGAAAACTGAAAAACGTGATAAGAGGTGGTGGACAGATAAACGAGCCAGTATTCTGCGACGAGAGTATCACGATTAAAGAAGGCTCAACCATAGGACCATATGCTGTTCTGGGAAAAAATGTCAATGTTGGAAGAAACGTTTACATAAAAAATTCCATAATCTTTCCAGGCGTTTTAATTTCAGATGATTCTTTTATAAATGGGGCTATAATTGGTGAAAACGTCGTTGTCGGTAGAGGGGTTAAAATTAACGGGAACTGCGTTATAGGTGACTGTGCGGTTATAGGCAATAATGTTTCATTGGCTGAAGGGGTTTCAATCTGCCCAGCGAAAGAAATCTACCAAGACGTTTTAGAGGCAAAGTGCATTATTTAAAACGAGGTGAGGCTTATGTTAAGCCAGAGGAGACTGTTTGGAACCAACGGAATCCGCGGGCTCGTCAACAAAGAGTTAACGCCGGAGCTTGCGATTGCCATTGGGAGTGCAATAGGCACATATCTTCATTGTGGCGATTTGCTTGTTGGATATGATGCCAGAACAAGCAGTCCCATGCTTGCAAAAGCCGTAGTATCGGGTTTAAATGCTACTGGTTGCAGTGTGCTCTTCGCTGGAATGGCGCCCACGCCAGCATTGCAATATGCCGTTAAAAAGCACAGGCTTGACGGTGGAGTAATTATAACGGCTTCCCACAACCCGCCAGAATACAACGGGATAAAAGTTTTGTGGAATGATGGAATAGAAATCGCGCGAGAACAAGAAATCGAAGTTGAAAACATATTCTTTGACAAAAAATTTCGCTACGTGGAGTGGGACAAAATAGGAAGTGTTAAAGATCTTACAGGGATTATCGAAGAATATGTGGAGGCTATAAAAGGGCATGTGGACGTAGCCAAAATAGCCAGCAAGCATTATCATGTTGTAATTGATGCTGCAAACAGCGTTGCTGCCCTCGCTGTTCCCAAACTTCTTAGAGAACTTGGCTGTCGCGTCACAACTATAAACGCAAACATTGATGGAACATTCCCAGCTAGACCACCTGAACCCCGACCAGAAAACCTTGGAGATTTAGCCTCAACAGTCAAAGCCATGGGTGCAGATTTGGGTGTTGCTTTTGACGGGGATGCTGACCGCTCAATATTTGTTGACGAAAAAGGCGAAATTCACTGGGGTGACAAAACCTTCGCCCTCGTCGAAAAACACTTTTTACTGCAAAATCCGGGCGAAAAAATTGTTTCGCCCATAAGTTCATCAACTTTGGTAAAGGATATAGCTGACGCCTATTGCGGCGAAATAGTCTGGACAAAGGTTGGAAGCGTCATAGTCTCCCACACAATGAAGAAGCTAGGCGCAAAACTTGGCGGAGAGGAAAACGGCGGAATCTTCTACGGGCCCCATCAGCCAGTCAGGGATGGCGCAATGGCCACAGCCCTAATTTTGGGTATAATGGCTGAAACAGGCAAGAAACTTTCAAGCCTTCTCGCCGGACTGCCTAAATATTTTATTGAGAAGGGAACTGTTGAATGTCCTGAACAACTTAAAGAAAAAGTTTTGGAAAGGCTCATTGAGCAGACAAGGGGGTTAAACATAAACACCATCGATGGAGTCAAGATTTGGTTTGAGGATAAAAGCTCCATACTTGTTAGACCAAGCGGAACAGAACCACTATACAGGCTTTACGCAGAAGCCAAAACGAGGAGAAAAGCCCTAAGGCTTGTCCAAGACTTCATTTTAAAACTTAAAAGGATAATCAACAGCTTAAAAGTCTAAACCGGCATAAGTATTTCTGCAGCTCGGAGAAAACCAAATGTTGTTGACAAGATCCACAGAAACCAAAGCCTTAGAGCGTGGCGAATGGGCAGTTAGCATAGTTGGTTGTGGACGTTTAGGACTTCTCCACGCTTGTCTATTTGCCGAGGCTGGCTTTAAGGTTATATGCATTGACAGCGACCAAGCTATTATAGAGCGTATACTAAAAGGCAAAGTTCCATTTCTAAAGCATGAAGCGGAGCCGATTCTCCGGAAATGTTTAGCGAGTGGAAGGCTAAAAGCCACCAGTGACTTGAAAG
This sequence comes from Candidatus Bathyarchaeota archaeon, assembly GCA_018396955.1. GTDB lineage: Archaea > Thermoproteota > Bathyarchaeia > Bathyarchaeales > Bathycorpusculaceae > JAGTQI01. Next base: position 16,309 of record JAGTQI010000006.1, read on the forward strand.
CAGCGATGGCCCATAGCAACGTCATATTGGTTGCTACATCCGCAATTGTAGATGATAAGGGTGGGGTGGACTACTCTCCCCTAGAAAAAGCTCTAAAGTCTATAGGCTCAATTCTTCGCAGAGAAGCATTGATCATCCTAACAAGCGTTGTTGGGATAGGCGTAATAGAGGGGTTCCTCAAAGAGATTCTTGAAAACTCCTCTGGATTTAGGGCTGGATCAGACTTTTACTTAGCCTATAGTCCAATCCTTTTTCCAGAAATACAGACGCTTAATGGGTTGTCAAATTGCAGGCGGATTGTTGCTGCGTCAGATAGGGCTAGTTTGGAGATAGCATTAAACGTCATAAAATCGGTGACAAATGCTGAGGTTATTCCGGTTCAAAGCTTGAAGATGGCCGAAGCCATCGCACTTTTTGAAGCTGCTTTTCAAAATGTTAATTCTGCACTGGCTAACGAGTTTGCCTTTCTCTGTGAGAAGCTTGGCATAGACTACTTTGTGGCTCGCAACTTTTTAGGCTCTAACACTAACATGCATATGCAATCAACATCAACAAGTGAGGCGCTTAAAATATTGTTGGAAGAAGCTGAAAATCTCAATGTAAAGCTCCGTATTTCAGAAGCAGCCTTAGGATTAGATGAAGAAGTCTTAAGGCATAAGGTTGAGCTGGTTCGAGATGCGCTTAAAAGCTGCGGAAAGCCATTGCGAAGAGCAAAAATTGCTCTGCTCGGGTTTTCTCAAACACCAAACACCGCAGACATCCCAAAGTATTCCGCAAAGAAAATTGTTAGTATGCTTGAGAAAAAAGGGGTGAAATTAACACTTTACGACCCCTACACATCTTGGAAAGCCATAACAGACCTAGAACATGCGCAACCTAAAAAAAGTTTAGTAGAGGCTATTGAAGGTGCAGACTGCATAGTAATACTAGCAGCACATGAACAGCTTAAACGACTAAATTTGAGAAAGCTTAAGCTTTTAGCGAAAATGCCAGCGGCAATCGTAGACCTTGAAGGCATTTTGGACCCTGTGAAGGTTGAAGCTGAAGGCTTCATATATCGTGGTTTTGGAAGAGGAGTTTGGAAGAAATGAAAAAACTAGGAGTCGCTATTATAGGAGCAGGGTTCTGGGGGAAAAATCATGCAAGGGTTTTCACCGAACTGGAAGAAACGGAACTTTTAGCCGTTTGCGACATTGATGCTGAAAGAGCGAAGGTTGTCGCTAAACAATTTGGCGTTAAAGCCTACTCTAACACAGCGAGAATGTTGAAGAGGAAGGATATTGAGGCTGTTAGCGTCTGTACGTGGTCAACAAGCCTCGCAAAAGAGGCTCTAAAGGCGCTAAAGGCTGGAAAACATGTTCTGGTTGAGAAGCCTATGGCCGCCAACTCAAAACAGGCGGAAGCTTTGCTGAAAACAGCGGAAAAGGAAGGCTTACAACTTTCAGTTGGGTTTTTGATGCGTTTTATTCCAGGACTTCAGTACATTAAAAAGGCTATTGAAAGTCGGGAAATGGGAGAGATTGTCTGTGCCACAGCTAAAAGGGTTTCAGAATGGCCTGAACGAATAGGTGATGTTGGAGTAGTAAAAGACTTGGCTATTCATGACATTGATGTGATGCGCTACTTGTTTAATAGCGACCCGGTGGCGGTTTACGCTAAAACTGGGAATATGAGGCATAGGAAATTTGAGGATTATGCCCACATAATATTGACTTTCAAGCACGAGAAAAACGCGTTTATAGAGGCAAACTGGCTAACTCCCTACAAAACAAGAGTACTGGTGGTGACTGGAAGCAAGGCCATAGCAAAACTCGACTATATTACACAAGAGCTGACCATGGAAACAGCGGAAAAAACAGTCCAGCCAAGAATCCCATGGCAAGAACCCCTTAAGCTTGAGCTTCAACACTTTGCAAGATGTGTCTTAGGAAAGGAAAAACCATCTATAACTGGATGGGATGGCTTAAGGGCTCTGAAAATTGCTGAGGCCGCGCTTAAATCATCTAAAACAGGCAGACTTGTTAAACTTAAGTAGCTCTATTTTCCCTTCAGGTTGAATGGTCTTCCTTCGGAGAGAATTTTCTCCGGGATTTTCTCCCTCCATTTTTTAAGGAAGGGCAAGTCCTCATTTTCTTTGCGTAACTCGTCTGGGAGCATCTCAGGAATCTCATCACGGATCGGATACCATCTTAGGCATTCGGGGCAAACAATTAAACCTTCAATAATTTCTTCTTTTTCCTCAAAAACATAAAGCTCTAGCGGATAGTGTTTATCGATGGGACAAGCGAGAATTTCCATCAATTTCCTTTTTATTTTCCATTCCTCCTTTAATCAAATTTTCATGTTGTACATATAAAAGCATTTAATTCCGAATTTAGAATTATTGGGCATGAACGTTGCGGCTTAATGTTTTTATATCTAAAACAATTTGGTACCAGTTCGGTCCAGTTGTGCGAACAATTCTGCCGAAGGGTATTTCAAATTTTGCACCAAACTCTTCAAGTTTTTTTGAAACTTTTGATTCAACCTTTTCAACAGCGTCTTCCCTTCTACTGGCGTGTTCAAAGTCATAATAGTGTATCCATCCTCCCCCATTTTTTAAGGCTAAGAGGGCATAAGGCAAAAACTCAAGGGCTTTTTCTGGCAGCGGCATCAACACTCTATCAGCTACGTTCTGAAGCATTTTTTGGATGATCTCTTTGGCGTCTCCCTCTACTGGAATAACTTTTCCAAAGGCTCTATTCAGCCTAACATTTTCTTTCATGAATTGAATGGCTATGGGGTTAATGTCTATTGAGTAAATTTTTGCGGCGTTTGAGTGTTTGGCAATTACCAACGAGAAGCATCCCACCCCGGCAAACATATTCACGACGGTTTCTCCATCTTCAACAAGTTTGGCAACCCGCATTCTCTCATAAAAAAGTCTGGGAGAAAAATAGCATTTATCCACATCCACTGAAAATAGGCACCCTGACTCCTTATGAATAGTTGCTGTTCTTTTTTCCCCGGCTATATGCTCCAATTTCCGAAGCCTATAATCCCCACGAACTGGACTTGTCTGCGCCAAAACAGTTTTAACATTTTTATGAACTTTCATGATGGTCTCGGCGATTATTTGGCTATATTTTCTGGATTTTTCAGTTAGGCGTATGATGGCTATGTCCCCAACAATATCGTAGGAATTGTAGATGTTGGGCAATTCCTCTGGCGGAATAATCCCAGACAAGAGCGTCTTTAAACACTTTTTCATTGCTGACCCTCGATACGATAATAGTTATTGGAAATGCTTAAAAGTAAAAAACCCTTTGTAATGGGAAGGGTGCGCGTCATGGAGAAAATAACAACAGGAATTGCTTATGAGTGCTTGCGCTGTGGAGCGAAAGTTTTCACAGAGGAGCTTGAACTTCGCGGCGGAGAAATAAAATGTACAGTGTGTGGGTACCGAGTTTTGAAAAAGATTAGGCCGCCCGTCGTTAAGCGTGTACAAGCGAAATAGTATCTAATAGACTCATTCTTGAAGCACGGTGGCTTGAAAGCTAAAGTTTTATCAATGGCTTAATTTAGAAAAGTTCTCTTTCCCCTATTTTTCGTAAAGCTTTTCCCCGAAGCTTTATTGCTGGTCCAATAACCTCTTCTGGCTGTTTTTCAGTTGTTTTTCTTTTGACGGTTTCTCCGCATATCCCTCGTGGGAGGAGTCTCCTTTTTGTGCAGAGGGCATACGAGCAATTTGCCACATTACAAATGTCTTCAGTCCAGCGGCACCAAACTCCGTTTCGGCGGTAAACCGCAGCATTTTTGCCACACTTGAAGAGTTCACATGTGGGAGAACACACCTTTACCTGCGCCAATGTGGATACGACCTTTCCAATTTTTCTAAAATTTCAGTTTCACAGCTCTTTTCTTATGATATGTTTGCAACATTTTGATATAAAGTTTTTCCCATAGAACTCAATATTCAAACTCTAACTCGAAGTTTCGCTTGGTTTAAAGTGTTTTCTTCTAACGATTTCTATTATTGCAATTAGCACCACTATTGCTAGGATTAAGATAATTATTGCAAACTGGGCTGTATCCATCAGTAGACTTGCAAAAATAACATACGCTCCTATTTTAACCAAAATAGGATTGGAATAATCCCTTTTCTCACCGATATAAATTGTAGTGGTGGCTTCTGGAAGATCAGAGTTTTTCAAGTATACTTTTATCGTCAATGTTCCGCCAATTTCTCTAAAGCTGGCAATACCCTCTGCTCCTGTAACGTTTGAACATATTTTGACACCATTTCTTTCTAAAGTTATATTCGCGTTTGGAATCGGCTGACCAAAGTAGTCAACCACTTTTACACATATTGGTAGGTTGTAGAGGGCGCAACGAATGGATCGCGTTACGGTTTCGTTAAATAATTCGACAGCTTCCGCCCCAAGCAGTATTTCTTTGGAGTAAACTTTAAGGTAGTATTCCCCAAAAATGCAGTTGAAAATTGCGTTACCAGCATTGTCTGTAAAATTAGTGTAACGTAGTCCCCCCATAAACTCTTGCAACTCTACCAATGCATTTTCTATTGGCTTTCCTTCCAAGTCAATTACCGTGACATGCAAAATTCTTCCTGGGCAACTTATTGTTATGTTGTTCCATGCGCATGGTTTTAAATTAGCGAACATGGTTTGGTTGAAAATATGCCCGTAACGTGAAGCGCTTATTCTGTAAGAAGCGTTTAGGAGGAAAGAGTGTTGTTTTGCATTTCCAGTGATGTCTGTTTGGAAGGAAACTGTTTCGTTAACATCTTTTCCTTCGTCAAGGTCTGTTGTGAAATTATAATACAGTCTTATAGACACGAATGGAATTTTTATTGAGCTGTCTAGTGCGCTGACCACTGTTATGTTTAGGCTTGTAAGCTGACAAGTGAAGTTTAATGTTTTGCTTTCATTTTCTATTTTGAATGTTAAGGCTTCGATAACTTTAACCTTTTTAAAGTAAGCTGTAACGTTGTATTCGCCCCTTTCAAGCTGTTTAGTTATAATGCCGTTTCTGTCGCTTGTAACATTGTAAGTTTTATTTGCCCAGTTATCATGAATTCGTATGAAAACGTCAGGCACTGGTTCGCCGGCGAGGTTGCGTGGCACAATTTCCGTCTTGAAACCTGGAACAGCAAATATTTGAGTGTCGTTGACCCGTTTGACCTTTTCATTTGCCGTAATAGTAATGCTGTAGTTTCCGATGGTCATATTTTTTTGCACAAGCCAACTTGCTTTGACAACGCCATCTGTGACATTCCATTTGTCCTCATAAATTTTCTCTCCATCCTTCGATTTTATCGTAATTGTAACATTCTTGCATGATGAGTAGCCGACTGCCCAAACTTTCATCGTGTCGTTCCTGTGATATTCCGCGAGGTCTGTTAACCCTATGAAGAACGTGTCGGAAGCCAATGTTCCGTTAAAGCTGACCGTGTATGTTCCAGTATAGTTTGTGTGGGCATTTTCAAATGGATATATGATTGAGGCGTTTCCAATGCCAGTATCTGTTGTATTCGAAAGCGGGATGCTCTGCGAATACGTCTCGTTGGCGGGCGTTTTCACCGTTACATTTGCAACATAGACTGTGTTTGTCTTTCCTCCGGTTATGCTTATCGATATTTTCACTTCTGCTCCTTGTTGTAGCTGTTTTGGATATTCTGGCTTGCTTACTTTAAGGGTGTATGCGGGGTCGATAATGAACCATGAAGTGGCATTGATGTTTGCGGTAACATCTTGTAAAGTCAACGTATAATTTCCACCGGGAAGTGGTGGAACGGAGAAAGAGGCGTTCACATTATTTCCAGAGGCTGTCTCGTTCACTACAAGCTTGCTGCCAAACCAGATTTGGTACAATCCATCCGTTGTGTTTATGGTTCCAATAACGCGAACTATGTCTTCAACCTTCCCTCGATAGGTTGTGGGTATAACAGAAGTGATTTTTACTTCAGCCGCATTTACACGTGGAGAAATAATCCGCGTGAAAATTGTTAAGGCTACCAAGGCTATCAGCGCAATTATAACCGTCTTCTTTTTCAAGTCGTTACTCTCCATCGCTCCAAAGTTATTATGGGTGTGAAACATTTACTATAAAAGGAGCATTTTAAACTTTACCTTTCGTTTCAACAGTTTGTCCTTCAGCTTAAAGCACTGGATTTAAACCGTTTTATGGGTAATCCATTTAAACAACGGCGTTCAAAAAGGTATGCATATGCATGATGAGGGTCTTCCTATGATTAGTGAGATTTTGGCTTTAGTTAAGAAGCATGAGAATTGGCGTGGAAAAGAGTGCCTAAACCTTATTCCATCAGAAAATGTTATGAGCCCGGCGGCGCGTAGTCTGTTAAGCTCTGAGCTTGGTCACCGCTACACTGCTCGAGAACGCTTTTATATGGGTACAAAATTCATTGATGAGATTGAGCAGTTCGGCGAGGAACTGGCAAAAGACCTTTTTGGAGCTGAAACTGCTGATTTGCGTCCGCTTTCTGGGCATGTCGCAGACATGATTTTTGCGGCTTGTTTCTCTAAACCCGGCGATAAGCTTATGTGCGTCTCACCAGAAGACGGTGGCTACCCAGGATTATGGCATGAAGGATTAGCTGGGCTTTTGGGTTTAAAGGTTGCTCCTTTCCCCTTTGTTAAGGATGCGATGAAAATTGATGTTAGAAAAGCCGAAGAAACTATCATACGGGAAAAGCCTAAACTTATAATTTTTGGAGCAAGCCTCATAACTTTTCCTCACCCCGTTAAAGAGTTGGCCAACATTGCCCATGAAATTGGCGCATGTGTGGGTTTTGACGGTTCCCATGTTCTGGGGCTAATTGCTGGAAGACAATTTCAAGATCCATTGAGAGAAGGCGCACATGCTTTGTTCGGTTCTACGCATAAGTCCTTCTTTGGACCGCAAGGCGGCATAATTCTTGCCGATAAAAGGCGTGGCGAGGCGATGAAAGCTAAGATTTATCCAAGGTTTGTGGATAATGCCCATTGGAACCGCATTGCAGCATTAACTTTGGCACTTGCCGAAATGAAAGAGTTTGGCGAAGAGTACGCAGAACAAGTCGTCCGCAATGCAAGGGCTTTAGCTAAAAACCTACACGGTTATGGCTTTCCAGTTAAATGCGAGCGTTTAGGCTTTACTCAGTCCCACCAAGTTATCTTAGACTTTGGAAATTATGAGAGGGGCAGAGAAATAGCCGAAAAACTTCAGCGCGCAAACATTATTGTTGATTGCGTCATAAGGCTTGGAACATGCGAGGTTACAAGGCGTGGGATGAAGGAGGAGGAGATGGCGAAAATAGCAGAGCTCATTAAAAGGACAGTTATGGACGGAGAAAGTCCAGAGATGATTAAGCGTGAGGTTGCTAAGTTATGTTCAGAATTTCAGAGCATTGAATACTGCTTCAAGCAGTAAAAGGGCACTTTTATAAAACTGCATAAATTTAACTTATATGGAAAAGCCCATCCATGCGGCGTCAACTATGAGTCTAGTTCCAGAAACATTGGTTGAGGCGTTGAAGAAGCATAAATACCACATTGTTGGTAGGCATTCGGCTGTCAAAAGGTGTAGGTGGCTCTACGAAAGCCTTGTCCATAACAGGCCGTGTTACAAGCAGAAGTTTTACGGGATAAAATCCCATCAGTGCATTCAAATGACACCATCGCTTTTCTATTGCACGCAGAGATGTCTTTTCTGCTGGAGAGCCCAGAGCGGAGACCTCCAAATCACATGGGAGGAAACAAAACTGCCAATATGGGACTCTCCAGAGGAGATTGTCGAGGGAAGCATAAAAGCACAGCTTGAAATTTTAAGTGGGTATAAGGGCAATCCCAAGGCAAATCCTCAAAAGTTTAAGGAAGCCCTAAGGCAGAGGCATGCGGCGATAAGCCTAACCGGCGAGCCAACCCTTTACGAGCCTTTAGGCGAGCTTATAGAAGCCTTTCACAAGAGAGGTTTCACCACTTTTCTTGTGTCTAACGGCACTGTTCCATCCGCCCTGGCTAAACTAAGCCGTGAGCCAACACAGCTCTACATTTCTGTCTGCGCTCCAAACAAGGAAATTTACCGAAAAATCTGCCGCCCCATATTAGTGGATGCTTGGGAGAGGCTTAACGAAACGCTGAAACTTCTTCAAAGTTTTAACTGCCCAACCGTGATCCGCATAACCGCCGTGCGCGGACTTAATATGGGGAATGTTGAGGAATATGCCAAACTAATAGAGGAAGCAAACCCTACATATATTGAGCCTAAAGCTTACATGCATGTTGGTTTTTCAAGACTGCGGTTGGGTTACGAAAGCATGCCAAGCCACAAGGAAATACGAGAATTTGCCTTACAGCTTGCAAATGTCACAGGCTATAAGGTTATTGACGAGTCCGAGGAAAGCCGTGTAGTATTGTTGAGCAGACTTGAAAAGCCAATAAAGTTTTCATCGGATTAAGGCTTATTATACTTGGCTTGTCGGAGTAAAAGTTAAATAACGCTTTTCAATCATTGGTGCTCAAAATCGCTTTCATCGAGGTGCAACCCATGGTTAGCGAAGGAAAAGGCAGATTATTCAGACGGAAGGATGGCAAATTCTTAATATACCTGCCGAAGGACTTGGCTGAAGACAGCATGTTCCCCTTTAAAGGCTCAGACTCCATATTTGTAAAGGTAAGCTTCAAAATTGGAGACGACAAATTACTAATTGAGCGCTGGCAAGAACAAGAAAAACAGCAACAAAGCAGCTAAAAACCAAAGACAATCATTGTTTGTCGCCATCTTCCAATTATTTTGGCAACAATAAAATAGAGGTCTTCCTATATTTTACAAGAGCGCCAATATAGAAGTGTTAGGGCATATGGCCTCTTTGAAAACTGTTTTAAAGCATATTAAGAAGGAGCTTAAGGGCAAGGAGAAGCTTCGAGATAAAGCCCAAGCTGACATGAGAAAGTTAACCAGCATATCTAAGCAAGCAATACTTTTTATCCACCAGAAAAGGCTTAAAGAGGCAAGGCGGCTTCTCGAAAAAGCTAAAGAAATAATTTCCAGGCTTAATGCAACTGCAAGTGAGCATCCAGACATAATTCACAGTGGCTTATATAATATTGCTCTTCAAGAGTATGCCGAAGCAAACATATTTCTCACACTGATTGAGGAGGCGCGCTTTGCCACACCTAGGGAAATAAACGTGCCTTCCATAGATTATGTTCTTGGCCTTGCAGACGTTATCGGCGAGTACAGACGTTTGGCTATGGATGCTCTGCGGGAGGGCAATGCGAAGAAGAGCGAGGAATGTCTGAGGGTGATGGATGAGATCTATACGGAGCTTATGGCTATGGATGAAGCCTACATGCTGGTTCCAGGGCTTCGGAGAAAATGCGATGTCGCAAGGAAAATTATTGAAACCACAAGGGGCGACGTAACCCATGAAGTGCGAAGGCAATCTCTTGAAAAGTACATGAGGCGTTTTGAAAAGCTAGAGAGTCGCCTTGAGGCTCTTAAAAAGGAAGATAAATGAGCCTAGCCGATCTAAAATCCCGCTTTTCGGTTGAGAAGGCACATAAGGCACAGCTTCAACTTTCAAAGCGCATAATTTTTGAGGATGGGCTGTCAAAGAAAATCGGCTACGTGGCAGGTGTTGATGTTGCCTACGCTAAAAACTTAGCCATAAGTGCTGTTGTTGTTCTGGAATATGATGTTTTGGAACTTGTTGAGGCTCAAACAGCCATTTGCAAAGTTGCCTTTCCATACATTCCAACACTTCTTTCATTTAGAGAGTTGCCGCCCACGCTTATGTGCATTAGAAAGTTGAAAGTTCAGCCGGATGTTTTCTTGGTTGATGGGCAGGGTTATGCTCATCCGTACCGGTGTGGCTTTGCAAGCCACTTGGGAGTCGTCCTAGGCAAACCAACCATAGGTGTTGCAAAGAGCAGACTTGTTGGTGAAGCAGAGCCCTTCGGCAATAGGGATTTCGCCTATCTTTGGCATGATGGTGAGATTGTTGGGGCTGCGTTAAAAACTTCTGTTGGGAAGGCTCTCTATGTTAGTGTTGGGCATATGGTTTCGCTTGAAACAGCCATAAAAATTGTTAGGCACTGCGCACGTTACAGTGGTGTTCCAGAACCTTTGAGAATGGCGCATGAAATGGCGACGGCTGAGCGGAACAAAATTCGCTTTTAGGGTCTCTTTGTTGTAAAATGTAATATTGTTGAAAGTGTAAAGTGGGTAAATGTGGTCGAAGGCGGGATGTGAAGTTTGCTTCATCCGAAAATAAGGGCTTTGACGGAAAAAATTCGCGATAAGGAACTTCGTAAAAAGGTTGTTGAACTTCTTGAGAATCCGGTTTTTGAGGTAGGTGGTAAGGCATATTCTGGCTTGCCTTTAAACATTGCACCAGCTGGTTTGTCTCATCATCACTGTTATCCGGGCGGCTATATAGAGCACATTATATCTGCAACGAATTTGGCTTTGGCCCTGTGCAATTCAGTTGAAAAGGTTTATCATGGGAAGGTGAACCGCGACCTTATTGTGGCTGGCATGTTGCTTCACGACATTTTTAAGCCAGTAACCTACACCGTGAACGAAAATGGAAGTTATGGCACAACTGGTTTGGCCGACTACATGGACCACTTATCCATTATCATATCAGAACTTGTTAGAAGAAGCTTCCCGCTGGAGCTGATCCATGTGGTTTCCGCTCACCACGGGGAATACGGTCCAATCAGACCGCACACCATTGAGGCTTTAATCTGCCATCTAGCAGATTTAATGGATTCGCGGCTAAACGGCGAAGTCCTAAACGCTGCCGCTTATCTGATTAGGAAAGCTGTTGGTGAAGAGTTGCCGGGCTTAACTTCGAAAGAAGCCTTCGAAATAATCCATTCGAAAGCTGCTGAAGGATGGGATGGGGTGGCAAAAACTGTTGAAAAAATAAAGAAAAAGAGGGCTGCACGCAAAACTTAAAAATAATGTGCATACGAATTTGAGGTGATGCATATGGCGGAAATAACCTTTGAGGAGTTTAAAAGGCTTGATATGCGTGTTGGAAAAGTTTTGGAGGCAAACCAAATTCCGGGTTCGCGAAATCTTATAAGGATGATTGTAGATTTCGGAACAGAAAAACGTCAAGCTGTTGCCGGACTTTTGCAATGGTATAAGCCGGAAGACCTTGTGGGCAAGAAGTACGCCTTCATCCTAAACCTTCAACGGAGAAAGTTCTTGGGTGTGGAGTCTCAATGCATGATTTTGGCGGCTGAAGATGACAAGGGCAACGTTGTAGCATTGCAGCCAGAAAAAGACATAGCTGAAGGAAGCAAAATCTACTAATGGTCATGCTTCGAATAATTATTCCAGAAGTTTGATGATGGTATTCGCCTTCTTATCATTTTCAGCCAGGTACGCTATCATTTCGGGCGTTAAGTCAAGCCATTTTGCAATTCCAGCAGCCATTTCCACATTATTTTTGAAGATTATCCGCAGATATGGGAGAACCTCCTTTGAGGCTCTCTGGGCGGATATGTGGCATTTACGCTTGATTTTGCGTCCTATCTCCAGTTGCATTGCCCGCTCTTCTTTAGACTTTGATAATGCTTGTATTCGTTCCGGAAAGCGGAAAGGCGTCCAACCGGAAGTTTTTGTGTTAACCCTTGCCATGGCTACGCCAGCAGTCATAAAGTCGATTACGTAGCGCACGAAGCTCCAGTCTTGTGTTGTTCGTATTCTTCCACGGTAAACGTCGGCCATTGAAAGGGCATCCATCGCCCTAGCCAAATCATGAGGGTTTGTTAGGTGGGCTGGAACATTTTCGTATATCCATTCGAAGAGCATGTCGATGTCTACATCTGCCATGTTAACAGCGCGTTTCGCCCCCTCACAAGTCTTCCCATACAAAATCATTCGCAAAACCGTGAATATTGTTTCTTGCCGGTCTCGGAAGCCAAGCCACGCCACATCTTCATATGATAGGCGTTTCTTGCCTTGCGCTAATGCTTGGAGGTCTGTCACTGCCGAGCGGATGTCGCCTTCTGAGCGTTGGGCTATAAACTTTAAGGCGTTTTCTTCGGCGTCTATTCCCTCTTTTAGGCATATAGCCTTCAAATGTTTTAGAACTTCGGTTGCTGGGGGCTTTTTAAACTCTATTAGGAGGCAGTAGTTGCGGAGGTTAGCGAACCTTGGGTCAAAGGCATTGTTGGCAATAAGCACTATTGGGCATTGAGCTGTTTTTATTATATCTGTTATGGCTTTAACTCCGCCCTTGTCAGCTGTTCCAGTTAAACCGTCTAACTCGTCGAATAGAATAATTCTCTTCGTGCCAAATAACGAACTGTACTGGGACGCGAGCCCAGCAAAACGTTTTACGGCTTCTTCTGTTCTGTAGTCGCTGGCGTTTTTCTCCACCAACTCCATTCTAAAATCGTTAGCCAAAGCCTCTACGGTGACTGTTTTTCCAACACCTGGTGGACCATAAAGGAAGGCTGCCCTCTTTTTTGGGATTCCTCCGTCCCAAGATTTTACCCATTCAACAAACTTTCGTATGGCTTCCTTGTTTCCAACAACCTCTTTCAAACTTTTTGGCTTATACTTGACAGCCCAAGGCTGGTACAACTTTTACACCTTTTTCAAGCCCTTAATTTCGTAAGCTGCCTCGACAAGTCTGGCTAATAATGCGCTTAATTGAACTTCTTCATCTGCGCCCTCAACAAGCCTATAATCGATTTCCCCAACAATGTCTGCCAATTTTATCTTCCATGGTTCAGGGATATCCGCTCTGAAAATTTCTGTGTGAATTTGGCGGATTATATCGCTTCCCGCCACCCCATATTTCTGAATCATTTCGCGAAGCTGTTTCCTCGCCTCTAAAAAGTTACCCTTCATAGCCGTTTCAATCATCTTCTGTACATCTGCAGGGTTTGCCCTTCCAGCAATTGAGTAAACAATTTTTGCATCTACTGGTTTGCCTAGGGAAGCGGCGGCTTGCAAAGTATTTATAGCCCTTCGCAAGTCTCCGCCGCAAACCTCGTAGATAGCGTCTAAACCATCGTTTAGAAGTTTTACGCCTTCATTGTCGGCTATGTGCCGTAAATACTTGTCGTGCTCTTCCCGTGGTAAATATGTGAAACGGAAGGGTGCACACCGCGACTGTATGGGCTCTATTATTTTACCGCTGTAGTTGGCACATAATATGAAGCGGCATGTTTCTGTATAACGCTCCATAGTTCGCCTCAAGGCTTGCTGAGCGTCTGCGGTCATGTTGTCCGCTTCATCCAAAATCATTATTTTGAAAGGGACTTCGCCGATAGAGCGGATTCTTGCAAATGTTTTGACGGTTTCCCGCACAACGTCTATGCCCCTTTCGTCGCTGGCGTTTAACTCCATAATATGCTCCCTGTAAGCGTCACCATAAAGGTCCCTTGCTAAACAAAGAGCAGCTGTAGTCTTTCCAGTTCCAGGGGGTCCGGCGAAAATGCAGTGGGGAACATTTTTGGCTTTTACAAAACTTTTAAGCCGCTCCACTATCTCTTTCTGGTTCACCATCTCATCTAATGTTTTTGGCCTGTACTTTTCAGCCCACATCTCAAAACTCAATTAAAGGAGCCTCCTCTGCTTTCATATGAGATAGAAGCTAATAAATACTTTCAACACTCGCTTAAAACATTAGAAGGGAGGAATTGACAGCGCAGTGACCATTTTGAAAGAGTGTGAGGTTAGATACGCCCTAAAGCTTTCATTGCTTCGTAAATCCGTTTTACAGCCAAGATGTAGGTAGCGGTCCTTAAATTTAGCTGATGAGCCTTGGTGTGAACCCTAAAAGAGGTGTCTAGACAGTACTGTTTAGCGGTTTGGTAAACTTCTTTAAAAGCCGTTGTCATGACACGTTTTAATTTATCATCAACTTCTTCTTCCGTCCAATAATAGCCCATGCGATTTTGAACCCATTCGAAATAGCTGACAGTAACTCCGCCAGCGCTCGCCAAAACGTCGGGCAACACTATTACTCCTTTCTCCTGCAATATTTTGTCAGCCTCCGGTGTCGTTGGTCCATTTGCCAATTCAACCATGAGTTTCGCTTTAATCTTGTCCGCGTTTTCCTTTGTTATCTGGTTTTCTAGCGCAGCCGGTACTAGTATATCACAGTCAATTGTGAGCGGATCTGTAGTGCTGATTTCTTTGCTGCCGGGAAAACCTTTAACGCTTCGAGTCTTTTCCTTGTGCTCTGCAAGTTTTAAAGGATGCATCCCATCAGGGTTATAGGCGCCGCCAACAGAGTCGCTGACGGCAACTATTTTACATCCAATTTCGTGAAGGTATTGAGCTATAGGTTGGGCGACGTTTCCATAACCTTGTATAGAAACACGAGCGCCCTTTAATGGTATGTCAAAAGTTTTTGCTGCTTCTATCGTTACGAAGAAGCCTCCACGTCCAGTTGCGGGTTCCCTCCCCACAGAGCCTCCTATGGACAGCGGTTTGGATGTTATGATTCCGGGTTCATATTTGCCCGTAATCTTGTAGTATTCGTCGGCGAACCATCCCATAATCTGGGCGTTTGTTCCCACGTCTGGCGCAGGTATGTCAATATCTGGACCGACAAATTTGGCTATTGCCGCAGCATATCCTCTTGTCAGTCTCTCCAACTCGTTTTGAGACATTTCTTTAGGATTGCATGTTATTCCGCCTTTCCCTCCACCGTAGGGTATCCCTACAACGGCATTTTTTATACTCATCCAAAATGCGAGCGATTTGACCTCATCTAAACAAACACTTGGATGATATCTTATTCCGCCTTTCGCTGGGCCTCTCGCAGTATTATGCTGGACTCTATACCCTGTGAAGGTTTTAACTTTCCCATTATCCATTTTTACAGGGATTGAAACAATTAAAACACGTTCAGGATTTGCTATTGCCTCAACGACATTACTTTCCAAGTTGAGTATGGCGCTGGCTTCCCTCAGCGGCTTCAAGGATTCCTCATACAAACTGCTTTCTTTTAGGACGGACATGATTTTTACCTTTACATTTGTAAAGAATACATACTCCGTTGAATTTCGTTATTAAACGTTGCGGTCAAACTTTCAGAGTATGAAAATTTCATTTGCTATTTCCAACATGAAACGTTGCTGTAGATTCACAAATAAATTTGATTGAGTTTTCCTAACAACATTTTAGACCACACCTTTTATATCCTAACCGCAAAAGTAGAATAGCTGGAAAAGGGAGAAGCACACGTTGCAAGACAGCATTGTCCACAAGATTAAGGTGTTAGACTTCATTTTTGAGAATTCCCCAGTCAAAGTTATAGCTAACCGAAACTGCCCAGAAATTAAGCTGGCAGGATTAACAGTCGGTCCCTTCGAGGAAGGAAGCGAGTATGAGATTTTATATTGGGTTGCAAAGGAGCTCGAAAAGTTCGGAGTTGTCCGCCTTAGAAATGAAGATATGCTTGATTCAGCTAAACTTTACAAAATTCACTGGAAAGAGCGAGTCCAAACAGCTGGGCAAATTTCAGAACTTCCAAGGGATTTTTATCCCAAACTTGGTAGATTCTTGAAGGGGCTAAAAGAACAGACTAGTAGGCATCCGGAGAAAATGCGGGAGTATGAGAAGGCGAAGCAGTTGGCACTGGACATTTTGAATTTGCGTTTAAAGAAAATTGTTTCTCTTGCCTCTGCGCCAGCTCAAACCGAGCATGTTTTAAGGAATCTCACAGCGGAAGAGAGGCTTCTTTACGAGCAAATTTATAAGCTTATCAATAAATGGAAGACTCAGCTGCTTGGACGTGAAGACCGGGGAGGCGGGAAAGAAGAATGATTGAAGAACTGGAAGTAATAGACCCGCAGGAACGCTTTCTAGAACTTTTCAAAACAGAGAAATACCGTCAAAGAATCTCCCAGTTGGCGGTTTCTGGAAAATCATCGCTTATAGTTGAATTTGAAGATATCCTCACATTCGACCATAAACTTGCTGACCAGCTTCTTGAAAAACCAGAGGAATACTTGAAGCACGCGGATAACGCTGCCCAAAACCAGCTAGCCATAGAGGCTCCAGAATACGCGGAGAAACAAAAGGTAACCGTCCGAATCGTTAGACTTTTGGAGCCGACGCCGCTGCGAAAGCTTGGTGCAGCCCACATCGGAAAGCTGGTGATGATTGAAGGCATAGTGGTGCGTTCAACACCAGTCCGCCCAATGGTACTGCGAGCAGCTTTCAAATGCAGGGGATGTGGAAACATAACATACGTGGACCAAACAGGCCCGTTTCTCAAGGCACCATTTGCATGTGCTGACCCCTCATGTAGGCGGAAGGGACCCTTCGACTTTGTGCAAGAAGAATCAAATTTCATAGATTCACAAGACCTCCGCATACAGGAGCGCCCAGAAGACCTCCCGCCAGGGCAGCTTCCCCGCACATTACACGTTAAGCTTGTTGGAAGCGAAATTGTTGACGTTGCGAGACCCGGCGACCACGTCTCCATTGTTGGCATTGTTCGTGCCGCAGCCCCAACAATGCCTAGGGTTGGAAAACTCCGCACCTTCGTTTTACACTTAGACACAAACTCCATCGAGGTTTTGGGGAAAGAACCCGAAGCAGCCCTTCCCTCGCCTGAAGAGGAGAAAACGATCCTTGAACTCGCAAAGGACCCGTGGATACATAGGAAAATAATAAATTCTATTGCGCCCTCGATTTACGGCTACGAGCATGTTAAAGAGGCGATAATGTACCTTCTCTTCGGCGGTGTTCCAAAGACGCTTCCAGACATATCAATAAGGGGCGAGCTAAACATTCTTTTGGTGGGCGACCCTGGAACAGCCAAATCCCAACTATTACAGTATGTGGCACGGGTCGCACCTAGAGGTCTTTATACATCAGGAAGGGGTACGACTGCGGCGGGCTTAACTGCAGCGGTCATACGTGAAAGGGGCGGCGGAATGAGCCTTGAAGCCGGAGCCCTTGTGCTTGCGGACAAAGGGATTGCATGCATAGACGAGATAGATAAAATGCGCCCAGAAGACCGAGTTGCAATCCATGAAGCCATGGAACAGCATACAGTTTCTGTGGCGAAAGGCGGCATAGTGGCAACCCTTAACGCGCGAACAGCCATACTTGCGGCCGCAAACCCTGCATTAGGCAGGTATGAATCCCGCCGAACATTAGCGGATAACATTTCGCTTCCGGTTACCATCCTCTCAAGGTTTGACCTAATATTCGTGTTAAGGGACGTCCCAAACAAGGAGATCGACGGCAAAATGTCAGAGCACATTCTCGAGATTCACCGTAAAGGCTTAAGCCCGGTGGAGCCGCCAATACCCTTGGAACTCTTGCGGAAATACATCAGCTATGCGAAGGCGATAAAGCCGGTCTTAACCAGCGAGGCAATGCAACGCCTAAAAGACTTCTATTTAGCTATGCGTTCAGCAAGCGAGTCAGAAGGCTCTCCAATCGCGATAACTGCCCGACAACTGGAATCTCTAATACGCTTAGCTGAAGCCAGAGCCAGAGCAGCCCTAAGAACAGAAGTCTTGGCAGAAGACGCTGAAGCAGCCATAAACATAATGAAGCGCTCCTTAGAAGAAGTTGGAATAGATCTATCCTCCTACAAATTTGACATAGACCTAATAATGACTGGAAAGCCGAAAAGCCTCAGAGACAAGCTACAAGTGCTGCTTTCAGCGTTGACGGAAATGGAGAAAGAAATAGGAATGGTTGACAAAGCTGCGTTGATTAATAGGCTTGAGGCAGAATACAAAATTCGAAGAATCGAGGCTGAACGCCTAATCAACCAACTCCTACGCGAAGGAACAATTTACGAGCCTAGGGAAGGTTACCTGAAAAAGACGTGAACACGCCTTATTAAATGAAGAGGGGTGATTTCGTAACGCTATATTGCTGCCTCAACGTTGGCTTCAACGTAGTACTTTGCATTCGCCGTGAAAACCGTTATGCCAACTGTTTGACCAACATCTTTTGAAGATATGCTGTCAGGATTCTCTATGTATATGACCATGGTCCCTCCTGACTTCAACGTCAAATCATTTTAGGCTGGCTGGAAAGTTTCACTATTACCGAGATATCTGAATATCTCTCTCCACATAGCGTCGGTCATTTCGCTCGGCTTAACTTTCGTCACATTCAAGTCTGCTGAAACTGTAACGCTGTCTGTTTCTCCAATAATAAACCTTTGACCATCGGCATTCTTGTCCTCTAACCGATATCTTATCGATTACCGCGTCTCTTCCAACAGTGTTTATTATAACCAAGGCTGCTTCAGCCCAAGCTCCAGTTGTGGATGTTGCAAGTTGAGAGGGAGCTCTTCTAAAAACTAAAAAGGCTAAGAAATGTAAGTGATCTTCTTGTCTTCTTCCCTCCGCATTTCTTCAGCTTGCAACATCCTTTTCTCCTCGATCTTCCGCAGTCTTGCCACCATACTCTCAGCCTTGGCAATTTCAGCATCCAAACCGGCTAAATCAACATTAATCCTCAAAATTTTCATTAAAACTTCTAGGACGCTCTTGGCTGCCTTTGGATCAGGTAGATACCCCCGTGTTTCGCCAAGAAGGCATAAGGCTTCAATCTTCCTGAAAGGGGCCAAACCGAGAATTAGCCCAGCAGTGCCAACTATTGGGCTCCCCATAGGGCTTATCACGGCGTTGGCCTGCAAAGCCCTATCAAGGAGAGCTTGACTTGTGGCGGCTGCCACAACCTTTGGTTTGTCTGTTTCAACCCTGTAGCCGCCTATTGTTATGATAAACTTTACGCCATATTTTTGGGCGAAGTCAAGTATTCTATTTGAAATTTCGTACTGTCCCTCAATGGTCTGGGCTTGGCTGTCTCCAGTGAAAAGGATTAAGTCGTTTTCTCCATTATCATTTTTCCAGAAATAAAAAGTTCCCCGGAGAAGTCTGACGCTTCCCTTTTTGCTTACAAGCACAAAGTATGGGAAATGTGGCGAATAAAGATATGCAAGTTTTTGCGCCTTCAACTGTTTAATCAGGTAGCGGGTGGCAATTTTCCCAACAAGCCCTAGCCCAGGAAGCCCCTCAATCAATATGGGGTTTTTTAGCTCTACTTTTGTCAACTCCTTAATCGCTGTCTCCTTCATTTAGTATCCGCCTCCCTTTTCAAAGTCATCCTATATTTGAGGTATTTATCCTCCGGCGAAAATTTTGGCGGATGTGGCACCCGCACTGGTCCACCACAGTATGGGCATTTGTCCATTTTTAAAGTATACCTTTTGCATTTTTCACATTTCCTCAGCAGCCAAGCCACCTACT
>JAGTQI010000006.1:35631-36601 GCA_018396955.1 Candidatus Bathyarchaeota archaeon
GGCAACTCTTTGCAAAACGGCTTCTGCATGCTTATAATTGTCGGCTAAAACCTCAATGCAGTACTTTGGCGCCGCCACCACATAAAATCGAATATTCACCCCCCTTGTTCTCTCGGATTTCTTGGCGTTCAAAAAAGCTTCCTTAATGATTTCCACGCCGTTGGGCTTCAAGCAGCGGAGCTCAACAATTCCTTTAACCTTAACTGTTGGGAGGCGAATTCTCTCCTTTGCAACATCAACAAAAACCTCAGCCAATTCCTTTGGAACACCTACCTTTGTTAGAGCTTCCACACCTTCTTTTGCAGCTTTTTCAAATCCCTCATAAAGTCCATATTCCTTTTCAAGGAGCGCTCCTGCTCTCTCGTAAACTTCCCCGATAGATAAGCCGGCCTTCTCGGCAACGCTTCTGAGAAGCGCTTCAGCTTTCCGCTCCTTTTTCCATGAAAGCATCTTCTCAATTTTCTCTCTTTTCGTAACTCTCCTAAGGGATAGGTCTATGTGTCCCTTCTCTACGTCAACTCGCAGAACCTTTAAAACAACTTTCTGTCCTTCTCGAACAAAATCCCTAATGTTTCTAATCCATGAAGAGGCAACCTCGGAAATATGCAGAAGACCCTTCTTATCAAACTCGTCAAGCCTGACATAAGCCCCATAGTCGGTAACGGTCTCCACAGTAGCTATAACCAAGTCGCCAACTTCAGGCCACTCCTGCCTCAAAACCATTTAGACACCATCTCACTCAAAAACAGCCACTACTTCACCCTTAATAGTTGCCTTGCCACCAGAGGGCTCAGCCAACTCAGCGCCACAAACGTTACATGTAACCCTATTTACAGCGTGACTGAAAATTATCTGCTCATTGCCACACTTTAAACACTTAACCCTAACAAAAGTGCTTTTAGGCCTCGGAATAAGCTTCTCCCATTCAGCCATACCTCCCAACCTCAAGTTCACCATTTTAGGCTATAAC
>JAGTQI010000064.1 GCA_018396955.1 Candidatus Bathyarchaeota archaeon
TTGTAATTTCGAAATTCTTTCCCTTTCCCCATTTCGGTATCACTGGTGGCACATTGACAAAGCCTAGTATGTACTTATTGGGCTTTATTAGCCGTGCTTGATAGGAAAGGAAGGAACAGAATTGTCCAACAACCTTTGTTCCCATACCAACGTACAAATCACCAGCATCAAACCATTGGATATGCTTTGTTTCCTTTAGCCTTTCACGGTATAACATTCCAAGTAGCTTGCGGTTAGCCTCCTTCCGCCTTTCTTCCAAAACGTTAATTTTCTCCTCTACCTCCGCACTTATCCCTTCTAAACACGCCCTTACACCTAAATCAGGACCGCCTTCATAATAACCAACAGCGCCCAAAATTTGGAGCTTCGAAAACAAAGCATCCACATTAATCTTAAGCTTTGTAATTTCGAAATTCTTTCCCTTTCCCCGAACTACTCCAGCTTTTAAGGATTCATCTAAAACGAGCTTGTTAACCGCTTTGAAGCCCTCGGGGATTTCGCAACTTCCCACAAGAGCCAAGTATCCCAGATCGTAATTTTCTTGATTTAAAGCCCTTGCAAAAAGGTAGCAGCAAGTGGCTCCAGAAAAGTCTGTTTCGCCTTTAAAGCCAAAATTTTCTAAGTTTAAATCTAAGACTTTAGGGTCTTTGGACACTTTTGGGTCATGATGGTCTAGGATTATGGTTAGGTTTCGCCCTTCATTATACTCAGATATTAGGTCTGCATGCGAAGAGCCTATATCTACATAAAAAATTTTTTGTCCAGTCTTCGAGTGTATATCCCTAATTATTTCCTCGTAGACTTTCTCTAAACAGAAAGTCTCCGCCTTTACTCCTTCCCGCTCCAGAGCTTTCTGGGTTATTGCCGCTGAACATAAGCCATCCGCATCATCGTGATGGATAATAATGGCCTCTTTTGGCATTTCCTTCTTTAAGATTAAAATAACGTTTGTAACGTAGCGATCAAAATCCTGCAAAGACATCTTCAAGCCTCTAAGCAATTGTCTTCAATAAATCTGAACGGGTTATTATTCCAATAACTCTTTTGCCTCTTGCCACCAAAACCCCTTGTCGCCGTTCAAGCAGCGGTCGAATGGCACTTATACTAGTTTCTTCCGAGACAATTGGCAGTGACGGATCCATAACATTCTTAACTTTCTCATTTGCAATATTTGACCCCAGTTTTCTGATTATGCTTTCCTCGGTTATTGTCCCAATAACTTTACGCCCATCAATGACTGGCATCTGAGAAATTGCATGTTTAACCATTATTTCGCTAACCTTCAATATGCTGTCTTCAGGTCTCGCAAAAAGCACACCTCTTGTCATTAAGTCTCTACACTTTATCTCTTTCCCCTCGGTTAAGACCTTTAAAATCTTGTTAACTGTTGACAGCCTAGGGTCAACCTTTCCCTGCTCGATTTTCGCAATATGCGCTTGTGAAACCCCGACAAGTTCCGCCAGTTTCTTCTGGGTTAGCTTGGCTTCTATTCGCAGTTTTCTTAGCATAGAGCCTGTTATTATCAATAATAACCACCAGTTATTCTAAAATGCAAGGTTAATACAGCAAAATATATATTTTGTTTTATACATAAACCGAAACCTTACGGTGATGGAGGGTTAACTTGCGAAACATAATAGTTGAAAGGTTAAGGCAGACTCCCCTTGAGAAACAAAAACTTGAGATAGTGGAAAGGAAAGGCTTAGGGCATCCGGACTACATTTGCGACGCGGTAATGGAGCAAATATCCTTACGCCTTAGTAAAGAATACATGGAGAAAACTGGCACAATACTCCATCACAATGTGGATAAATCTCTACTTGTTGCCGGGCAGTCTGAACTTAGATTTGGAGGGGGAGTTGTAAAGCAACCGATGCTCTTCGTTTTCGGCGACAGAGCGACCACAGAATTTGACGGCATAAAAATAAACGTTGAAGAAATAGCTATAAAGGTTGCAAAAGAATGGTTTAGGAAAAACATGCGTTTTATAGACCCAGACAATCACGTAAAATATCAAGTGGAACTCAAACCAGGTTCAGCGGGACTTGTAGACATTTTTAAGCGGAAAGGAAAGGTTTTAGGGGCTAACGACACATCTGCCGCCGTCGGCTATGCACCGATGACGAGAACAGAAAAGATAGTGCTGAAAACAGAACAATTCTTGAATTCAAAGGAGTTCAAGAAGCGCCATCCAGAGTCTGGCGAAGACATAAAAGTTATGGGTTCACGAAACAACAATAGCCTAAACTTGACCATATCAATGGCCTTTGTGGACCGCTTCATAAGCAGCGAAGAGGATTACTTTGAGAAAAAGGCGAAAATCCTTGACGAAATCAACAAATTCGTTGGAGCAAACACAGATTTCGAAAAGATAAGCATTCAACTGAACACATTGGATGCACGCGGCAGAGGGATAGATGGCATATACGTAACCGTCTTGGGGACCAGTGCAGACAGCGGGGACTCCGGGCAAGTGGGCAGAGGAAACCGGGTAAACGGCTTAATACCCCTAAATAGACCATTTTGTTCAGAAGCTGCAGCCGGCAAAAACCCAGTAAGCCACGTTGGAAAAATATACAACGCTCTCACATTCAGAGTGGCACAACACGTTTACGAGCAAGTGCCAGAACTTGAGGAAGTTTACATATGGCTCTTAAGCGAAATTGGTCGCCCAATAGACCAGCCAGCAATTGCCGCAGCGCAGGTTGTTATGGCGGAGAACAACTCGCTTGACAAAGTTAAGAGCAGGATAGAGGCTGTACTGGAATACGAGCTTGAGAACATCGACAAATTCTGCATGGAGCTAGCCCAAGGGAAAATTCCAATATGCTAAATATAGTCAGATTTTAAACGCTTACATTTTTATTGTTTTAAACATTTAAATTTCACCTATCCTGAAACTTAAAGATCAAAGGCGTCAAATTTGCGGAAGATTTCGAGGAGCGGCAAATAAGGATAGTTTTGCCTCTACTCAGCAGATCAAGCTGATGCTCAAGATATATATCAGGAATTTGAAGCTTTCCGTTACACGTATCCCATCTTCATAAGTCCCGACCGAGGACGTAACGGCTTAAAGCTCAAACTGAAGTTCGTGCTGGAGAAGCTGAATATAGACGCGGAAACTTCAATGGCGCAAAGGCTCGTTATCAAACCGCTCTAAACCTATATACCCAGTTTATTGACAGCGAAGCGGCTAAAGGTACAACTCTCGAAAACGCCCTAACAAACCTGATGAATTCAATGGCTGAGACGCCCAGAACGCAGGTTTATGCATTCATGATACTTAGCATTGGGATATTCTAGGTATAATACTGATTGGTGTTGGAGTCATCTACGCACTTGCAAAAAGAAGGGTAGCCGCAGCCTCCGCAGCAACAACTTCCTAAACCTAGAAATACATCCTTTTTTATTAAGGAACCTTGAGCGATCTGAACCTTTGTAGCCTATAGCCCTTAGACACTTAGGATTTGGACACTTCTAAGACATAAAAGTTGATGCCGCCTCAATCGTTCAAAGCGGCCTAAGCTCTCCGACCTTTAGCCCTAAAATACGGCAACATAAAAGAAGAGTATGAAAAGAGCATAACACCATATGCCTAAGCTTGACGAGAAAAAAGACAGGCATAATCTCATAACATTTTTGGGCAGTTGGTCCATTAAGTTGCTTAATATTTGACCTATCGTAGGGGTTTAAATTTTATAGATAAGAGCCGATAATATATTTCGTTATGAAATATAATTAATGTATTTTGAGAGCTTGGCCCTCAAAATACTGAGGCTTTTTAATTGAGGCTTTTAGGAGCTAATAACGCTTCAACCATTGCCACTAATGCGCCCGCTCTTAGAATACTTTAGCGATAACTTTGAATTTATCGCTAAAGTATTCTTGCTCCGTTTTTATAAAAAATATAGCAATAGCTACTGCTAAAAGTAGCAAAAATGACAGGGATAGAGCTGACGGGAACTACGGCACAACCCATCTTCCGATTATTTGAACAGTATAAGTGGTGTGGTTGTATGTGAAGTTGATGAATGTGCTGGTTTCATTTTCTGTTATGATGCCTCAATGTCCATGTTGTTTAATGTAATTTTCATGGGTTACCGCGGAGGAGATTTTTGGAATTGCTTGTTTTTCAGGTTTTAATTAGTTTTATGTGTTATTTGTATAGAGGAATCGTGAATCCCTATCGTTGAAGATTGGATGTTTGTTAGGTTGGTTAGAATAAAGTGATGAAAAATAATTTTAAATATATTTGGGTTGAAATTATCATTTTGCCTTACTTTATGCGGGGGAAGGCTTACTGTGAGGCTTATAAAATATATGGTTAAAGCGCTGATTACAAGTCCAGCGGTTGTGGGTTGGTCGATCTTATATACCTTGTTCTGGCTTACTATGGGGGCTTATATTTTTTCTGCAACTGCCTCTGAAGTTGCCGCACTTACATATACGGCTTCTTGGTTTGCAACTTGTGTGGTGATTTCTATATCGTCCTTTGCTATATCGTTGGGTTTTACATTGAATTATCAAACCGGTGGGTTGTCCCATTTGTTTAGGTACTCCAAACTGACTCCAAGGTATTACTTGGTTTCCGCCTATGTTTCCTCGTTGGTTTGTTCCTTTTTGTTAGGACTAGTTTTGATGGTATGCAGTATTGGAATGTTTTCACATAGGTTTGGTGTGGAACTGTTTCCCAAAGACCTTGCCACAGTTCTTTTCGCGATAACCATTGCAGCGGTCTTTTTCGCATCGCTTTCAATTGTTTTGAACGCCGTTGCGCTGAAGGTAACTAGAAAAGTCAGAGCCGCAGTATTCTTTGCACCCTTTCTCGTATCTTATGTGTCAGCAATGGCTTATATCTACTTGAAAATGGGGAATTTGATATACTTCAACCCGTTTGTATGCATCCAACTTTTATCGATGAGCGGGTATCTGGGAGAGCCGCCTCTACAGAACTTCCCGGACTACCAACATCTCTTTCAGCAGACAATTAACAATGTAGAGAAGTCCTCTATTCCGATGCTTTTTGGATCGATTATAGGTTGGACTGTATTTTTAACGGTTATTGCTTTGGCTATACTAAGGCAGCTGTATCTTAAACCCGTGGAGGAGGAGAGGGTTGTATGATTGTTCTGCAAAACGCCTCCATTTTTATGGCAAAAAAGCTGCAGTAAGAAATGCAAATGCTACAATAAGTGGAGAGAAGATTTTGTTAATGGGTCCAAACGGTTCAGGTAAGACGACTCTGCTGCGTGCAATTGCCGGCATCATACCATATCAAGGCAGCATCAAAGTTGATGATGAGGAAGTTTCTAGGATTAAGAACCATAATTATCTTGCAACAAACCTGCCAGAAGTCTTTTGCATCGGCGTTAAGCTAAAGGACATAATCTATGTTTATGAGGAGTTAAAAAATGTGGATGGCACACTTGCAAGGGAAATGCTAAAAGATGTCGGCATAACTGAATTGAACAAAAAGATTTATGAGTTATCGGCTGGCCAACAAATCCTCTTTAGAAACTGTTTGGCGTTAGCCTCTAAGCCTAAAATCCTCTTGATGGACGAGCCTTTCGAAAACGTAGATGTGGCTAAAAGAAAAACTGTTGTCGGGTGGATAATGGAGTTTGGGAAGGAGGGCATCATTGTTACGCACGAAATCGACATGGCAAAGCTCTTCATAACGTGGAAGGCCAGCCTAATACTTGAAGGAAAATTATACAAAACAATCGGAATAGGGGAGTTATTGTCATTGTCCCTTCAGAAAGGAGCTGTCCCTGACGCAATCCTGGTAATAGAAGTGGGAGAGAACAAGTTCTCCCTAGTGAAAGGCGAAGGATATAAGGTGGAAGACATGTCAGTAATCGATAAAATATACATGCTTTAAACCAGCAATTGCGTTCGTCACCAAATTTCAGCCAAAACTTCGGGATATAACCTTTAAGAAGACATGGCAACCAATGGGAATGCCAATAACGTCTTCGAAGAGTTTTCTATTAACAGCGACTAATAGAATAATGATCTGTGGTGGGGTATTTTTAAATTTTATAAGTTCAATTTTTATGATAAATTTTGTATCGTGGGGTTAGTTTTTATTTTCTTAGGATGGCTGATTTCACGGTGAATGATGAGAAGGATGTTGTTCTTGGTTTTTACGGAGGATGTTTAAGAAGGCTGTAGGTTCTTCGCTTTCTGAATCCGCTGGTGAGGCGATATTGTTTGTTTTAAGGAGTAAGTTTGGACGGGACCCCTTTGAGGTTTTTGGGAGAGCCCAAAAACTGTTTATATGTCATCCGTTAACGTATAAGTTATTTTATCATAGGTCGTTATTGGAGCGTCCACCGGTTCAAACAACCCGCCTCAAACTTATCTCCCTCCATTTACCCAAATATGATCAAAATTACTTAAACCTAAAAATTACGGAAAAATCCTCTATAGTTAAAACCTAGAGCTAAATACATATAAATACAATTGATTAATTTCCATTCAGTTGGAGACACAAACAGAATTAAGTTGTCTGCTGTTAGATTCAATTCTTAATTTTAAATTTTGATATGTTGCGCTCGTTTAGGATAAAGTTTTGTTTCCATCATGAGGAACGCAAGTATTTTATAGCGTGTTTCAGTTTGTCAATGAAGATGAGCATGGGGTTTGTTGCAAGGAGTCGTGTGAAATCGCCTTGGCTTTTTCATTTGAATACTGGTTCGTGTGCTGGTTGTGATATTGAGATAGTGGCGGCTTTGACTCCTCGCTATGATGTTGAACGTTTAGGGTGCATTCTTGTGGGTTCGCCGCGTCATGCTGATGTTCTGCTGGTGACGGGACCTGTTACGCGTCAGATGTTGCCTCGTTTTATTAGGGTTTATGAGCAGGTGCCTGAGCCCAAAGCGGTTGTTGCTGTGGGTACGTGTGCTTCGTCTGGGAGTCCTTTTATGGGTAGTCAGATGGTTGAGGGCCCTGTGGATAAGATAGTTCCTGTAGATGTTTATGTTGTTGGTTGTCCGCCTAGACCTGAAGCGGTCGTTAGGGGGATCGTTACCGCTGTAAAGAGAAAGTTTGGGTGAAACCACGTGACGGATAAGCCTGATGATGTTAAAGAAATCCAAATGGATTATACTAGGATGCGGATACCTTTCGGCCCAGTGCACCCGGCGCTTAAGGAGCCTGTTTCTTTGAGGGTAACTGTTCGAAGGGAGGAAATTCTTGATGTTGACTTAGTTTTAGGGCATGTTCACAGAGGAATAGAGGCTTTAGCTGAAAACCGCAACTTGATTCAGACTCTTTATTTAGTTGAACGTATATGTGGAATTTGCTCCCACAGTCACACAACCTGTTTTATTCAAGCCTTAGAAGAAATCGGCGGGATAAAACCTTCAGAACGTGCCCTATACCTTAGAACGTTAATTTTTGAGCTTGAAAGAATGCATAGCCACATGTTTTTATTGGGGATTATGGCTCATGAAATTGGATTTGACACTTTGTTTATGTTTACTTGGCATGTTAGAGAGAGCATCCTTGATCTGTTTGAAAAAATCACGGGTAATCGTGTCCATCACTCCATGAACACAATAGGTGGAGTGCGCT
>JAGTQI010000007.1:0-28666 GCA_018396955.1 Candidatus Bathyarchaeota archaeon
CGTTGCATCCTACACTTGGCAGATATAGTGATGTGGCGTGGATTGTGTAGTTTCCGAGGATTCCGCCGTATGGATTTGTTACGAATGAAATGGTGAATGTTCCTTCCGTTGTTTGTGTTTGGGTGCTGCTGTAGGATGTTGATGATGTTGAAGCTGTTATTTGGAATGTTGTTTCTTTTTCCAGGGCGTATGCTCTTCCGTTGTTGTTTGGGTATTTGTCTATGACGTTGGCGTAGGCTTTTGTAGTGCCTAGTGGCGCGTCTGATGGTATTGGCACAGGCCATGTTCCTATCGATTTTGTTTCACCGGGCTCTATAGTCCCGAAGTAAATTTCGAACACTTTGAATGGAAGCTCGTTGGAATATTGAATATATATTGGGACTATTATTGTGTAGCTTGTGGCTGCATTATTTTTTATTTTTATTTTGAAGCCCATGTCTCCGCTCCTTTTGAAGGTGTATTTTGGGTTTCCGGCCGAGTCGCATGGGTAGAATTCTAGTATTTCCATTGGTGTATTGCTGCTCGGCGGATTCGTGCCTGTTGTTAATGATCGTAGGGCTATGGTTTCGTTTCTCGGGTTTAAGACTTGAACTGTTACTAGGGCGTCTGTAATCGGGGATCCGTCCGATGTTATGTTTCCCGTTATGGTTATTTTTTCCCCGAGGTTGTGGACTGGTTTGGTTGTGAGGTTTATTATTGGGGGAGCGGCTTCCACCGTGTTGATGAGTGTTAAAATTATAATTATGGAGAGGAGCGTTAATAATGGTTTTTGGTTCGGCTTCATTTTCTCCCTCTTTTAAATTTGGTTTTATTGGATAAAAGGCTTCCGGAATTAGCTTCTATCTATGGGGAGAGGTATTTGCCGAAGTTTTTTGAAATTATTGATATGTCTTTCATGTCCACTTTGTCATCTTGGTTTATGTCTGCCACTAGCCTATAGTTTGGAGAGTTTGGTGTTGATCCAAAGCTTTTTGAGGCTGTGGCTACGTCTTTCATGTCGACTTTTCTGTCTCCTGTTATGTCGCCTGTTATTGTTTGAAGGATTTTTATTGTGTGGGTTGTTTGGCTATATGCATAGTATAGGAAGTTGTGGGTTCCGTTTTCCGGTAGTGTGTTAAGCTCTCTTATGAAGGTTTTTAATGGTGTAGTGTCTGATAGGACAATGAGGGTTTGGTTCATTATTCTTTGCGGTATGGTTATTATGCACGCTCCCTTTGTGCCGTCTGGCCCTGTGGCTTGGTAGGAAAGTATTTTCGTTGTTTGGTCGTAGCTTAGGCTTGATATTGTTGAGTTGCTTAGGGTTTTTATTTTTAGGGTTTCTGTGCCATGGTTTATTGTGAAGGTGTTTTCTGTGAAGTCTGAGCCTATAATCTGGACGACGCCTATTGCGGGTTCAAAGGGGATTAGGTTATAGTTTGGATCTTGAAGGTATGTTCCATCAATAGAGTAGACATTTGGGTTTTGGAAGTTTAGAGTTGAAATTCCTAGAATTTTGCTTTCGAATGTTATGGTGCATAGTGTTCCGGAGCCAGATACGCCAACGGTTCCTTGTATTGCGCAGAAGGCGCTTAACTGTCCATTTTCATTGTCAATTTTAGGTGTTGGAGTGAACAAATTGTATCCGTAAAAGATGTTGTCTTCTGGTACAGTTATGTTTATACATGTTATTATTTTTGGGTTGAATTTTACAGTTATTTGCCAGTTGTTAAGGTTTGCAACGTTAATTACAGTTACGTTAATTTTGACATGTTCGTTTAATTGGGTTGTGGATAAAATTGGCTGGAAAGTCAGTTTTGTGGATGGTGATGCATATATTTTGGGAAGTATTATTGCTATCATGATTAAGATTGTTAATTGCATGCACTTTTTAACCAAGATATTCATTTCGTTTTTCTCCCAATTATTGATTGAATTCATTCTTAATAAGCTTAATTTTTAAAAAAAAGAGGGGTTGGAAGGCTGGTTTACTTATACGCGTTGATTAGTATTTTCGGCGGTTCTGTGTTTGGCGGCCATCCAAGTCCGAAGGTTGGACACCAGGCGGATCCGCCCTGTCTGGGGTCTTTGTCAAAGGCGCTTACGTATATTTTTGCTATGCCTGCGAAGGCCCACTTTGGTATGGTTATGCTTGTTTTGACTGTGAACTCTTTCCACGTGCAGAACTTGGCTCCTCCAACCTCAGCTGTTATACTGGCCCAGCCGAAGTGTGTTTGCAGGTCGTCCTGTATGACTATTCCGAATAGGACTGGATATATTTGCTGAGCCTTTGACCTGAACTTGATTGTAATTATCACATCATCGCCGTGTTTGTATTCATACTTGTTTGTCGTTACTTTCGTTATTTCGACTAGGTAGTAGTAGTCGAAGAGCATTGTGTCATTTACGACTACGCCGCATATGTCCACTGTGGCTGTTACTTTGTATTTGCCGAAGTAGCCTTCTGGATTTTCGCACGGCCATGGCATCTGGAACTTAACCCAGGCAACGCCGTTTTCGTCTGTTCTGCCCGTGTACATCCTAACATGGTATGTATCTCTACGCTCTCCTGTTTCCTGGTCGAAGGGTCCTTCAATCACGAAGGCTACGTCTTTCTGTTGTACTGGCCAGTGGTTGTATGTGACGTTTGCGAACAGGTATACTTCTGATTGTGGTATAACTAAGTCCATTGGCTTGTTAGGCCCTTGGCCTCCGTAGGGTGATGGCCATATTACGCCTATTGTTCCGTTGTACTTTGTTCCATGGGCTGTTCCGTAGCCGCGGTTGACTGCTCCTCCGTATAAGTCTATTACTCTTCCAGTGAACATGTTCCATCTAATAGTGTACATTCCGTTTTGTGGAACGTCGGCGGGTATTTCAACTATGTTTTGTTTATCTGGATCGTCCAATCCGACCCAAAGTTGTTCGATTATTTCAAGAGGAGCTGAGTCTTGCCCTAGGCTGTATGGTTGGTATATTACTTTGAATGTTATTGTTGCTATTACTCCTTCGCCTTCTGGCCATGGCGGGTTCCACCATCCTGTCGCGTTGGGATATATCATGTTGCCGACCAGCACGTGAGGTCCGAAAACGCCGTCCTCCCAGTATTCGCCGTACCAAAATGTGCCCAATGAGCCTGGCTGCTTTGAAGACCAGTAGGGCATGAAGGGGCCTTCAGTTACGCTTACAAACTCTATTAGGCTTGGGTCAAAGCTTAACCTGAACTGGACCCCGATCAGGTACCATGCTTTGTGGAGGTTTTTGATGGACACTGTGACTTGGAATTCTTGGCCGAGTACTGGCTCTGGGCCCATTGTTACGCTTGAAACTTCAAGGTATGGCAGCGGGAGGGTTAACAACCCCTCAATTACAACTTTTCCATCGGTGATTGTTCTTATTCCAATTTCGGCTAGTGTGTCGAAGAGGTGGACGTTTTCAAGGTTTAGAGGGCTTACGTCGACGGATGGATATGCGCCTTGATAAAGCACCACGAAGGTTATTGTTACAGTGTTAACTGTTCCACTGGGTTTTGCTATTGGGTTTTTGACTTCCACGTGGATTTGGCCTGCTGTTGAGTTGTCGAAGACGTTTGGTCCTGCCCATAGCGAGTCAAAGGCGTAGTTGACTACGCCTATAAGCGTCGAGTTATAGAATAGGTCGAAGGTTGCGTTGTGGAGGTCCCATGCTGGGTCTAAGTTCTTAATTAGGACTTTTATGTTGAATGTTTTCCCTACGGCTGGCGGGGGCTCCTTAAAGAATCGGGTTTCAACAGGGTCAACGGTTACGTCTGGCTTCGGAGGCAAAGTCCACTGTAGGCTGTATGTGGCTTTTCCAAAGGCCATCGGCACCTCATCTAGATAGTCAGCTTCCAGGAAGAAGCTCTTGTAAACGCCTACCAAGTCAAGCCTAAGCTCGCTTGTCAAAGTTTCATATTTGCCAGGCCAGCCTACAATCTCAAACTCAACCCATGCCAGCCTATACACTCCTGGAGTTTCCTGCCTAACGTCGCCGCTTAAAGACTCACCTAATAGGACATAGTCAAGCGTAGCACTGTGGCTGCCCTTGCTGAACGTGACAGGGGATGTTGGATAACCGTTAGCCCATTCGCTCTTGCCCGCGCCTGGAGCATATTCTTTAACACCGTCCCAGTAGCCTGCTGCTAGGGCGTTCAGCTGGGCCTTATTGTAGGTTAGGTACATCTGCCAAGTATAAGTGTCTGTCTTAATCTCACACCATATGTAAACCTTAAATTTTGGTGGCGCAGTAGCGGTTGTATAGCTTATCGTGTCAGGATCAATCCACATTGAAGCCCCATTTGCTGGAGCGCCTGGGTTGCCGGCTGAGGCTAGTGGTAGTACAGCAAGCATTCCAATGAGCAGTGTCAAAGCCAAGGTTAATGATAATATCTTTTTCATATTTTTCTCCCTTCTCCTTTTATCCAGTTATAATTTTGTAGTTTCCAAATTTAAGCGTTCCGGAATTATCTTCTATTTCAACAAAGAAAAGGAGGGATAAAGACGCTGCTTAGCATTGAACGCTAACAATTTCCAGCAACACTTAGAGTGAGCATCCCATCCTCGATGGGAATGCCGGAAAGGCTGGAGTTCAGAAGAAAAGTCTCGAAGCAACCGCCAACAGAAACTATTTGAGGCATTTCATAATTTTCAGAGTAAAATCCGAAAACAACCTTTGCAAGCCCCCCACTTCCACTTTTCCCCTGCACATCACCAAACAAAGTTCCACCTAACAATAGTATTCCATCATCCACGTCGGAAGCATTCACAAAGAATGGAGAATCAACCCGCAAAAAATCGCCTGGAAAAACCTTCAGAACCATAAGCTCCTCAGAGTTAAAAGCGATAACAACCTGCCAAGCATACAAATCCACAACGTCATTGACGTCAACAGCCATGATAAAGCTTCCCAAAATCGCCGGCTCATTAACCCTGGTTTCTTGTGGAGCCTGAAAACGCGACGCAAAAACATAACCTACCATAGTGAAAACGAATAGCATCACAATTAGAATTAAGCCTCTTTTTAACCTTTTATCATACAGCCCCAGCATAAATTCTCCCATTAAACTTTTTTTGAACCTAAATATATAAAATTTAAGCTATGCTGAAAATTGTTTAATTTAAGAATCGTTAAAAAGGGAGAGTATGCCTAGCTTGTCAGCAGCAAGCGCTGCCAAACCTTTTGGAAACGATAGCCACATCTTTCAAATCGATTTTGTAGTCGCTGTTTAAATCTGCCTCGGAATTCCATTCTGGATGGCCATACACGCTTCCAAAAGCCCGTGAAACAGCAGCCACATCCTTCATGTCGATTCTGCCGTCTCCATTCACATCTCCAAACATTTTAATTTCAACCACTGTTGGGCAGTCGAACCTATTATCATCCACGTTTCTTTCTCCGACCAATGGGAAGGCATAAGCCGACACCATGTAGTTTCTGCATGGCGAAATTTGATCCGTGTTCCAGATGAAAGTTAAAACCTTTAATTCTCCAGCTTTGAGGCTAACGCTTTTAACGTCTATTAGGCCTTCAGCTTCCATGTCATAGTAAAGCCATAACTCGAAGCTTTCAGCTCCCTCACCATTGTTTGAAACCGTCACGTTGATTGCAATCTTTTGACCAACATAAGCCCTGTCCGTGGAAACAGACACATCAACAATTGAGATGTCCCTTAAACAAACATAGACCGTTTTCCAACATGAATCCGATAGGCCTTCACTGTCTATAACTGTTAAAGTAACGTTATATGTTCCGCTTTCAAGATATTTATGGGTTGTCACCGATTCAGATGTTTTTAACGTTTGGCCATCGCCAAAGTCCCACAAGTATAATTCTATTACTCCACCGTTCGGCGTTGAGGATGAGGCGTCAAATAGTATGGTTTCGTTGGGCATAGGATAGGCCGGCGAGAAGGTGAAGCTAGCTTTTGGAGGGGCAACCAACAAAACCGTTCCATCAACAAACCTGTTATCCTCAACGCTGAATTCGCCTGGAACAACCCTTGCATAAGCCCAAATAACATATTTTCCAGCCGCGGTTCCAGAAGTGTGCCATGTTAACGTCCTTGAAATGCTATTGGCTGGAGGGAGGCTCACAACAAACGTTCCAATTTTTATTGTGCCAGAGGGCGGAGGCGGAACCACAGTCTCGCCATACTTAAATGTAGCCCCGATGAAATTCAATGGTATCTCATTTAAATCGGCATCTAACACAAAACTTTCAAAAAGTCCTGGAACATCAAGCCTAATTTGGCTTTCAAAGGTTTGTCCAGGCTGTGGTACATTTACTATTTCAAACTCAACTATTGCTAGGCTGTAGGTTCCTGGGGGTGTCTCAGCTTCTCCCACTAAGGCTTCACCGAAGAGGACGTAGTTGTGGGTGGCGTTGTGGCTTCCGTAGGATGGACCCGCCGGGGATGTTGGGCGGTTACCAGCCCATTCACTTTTAGGTCCAGCGGAGTACAAGCAGAAGCCCGTTGCTTGAAGGTGGTTTTTGTTGTAGGTTAGGTACATTTGCCAACAGTAAGAGGGAACATTTAAGCTTACATAAACTGTTACGTTAAACTTATAGCCTACTGGAGCTGAGGATGGGTTGAGGGCTATTGTTGAAGGCTCTATCCACATGGTGTTGGCTCTAATTGTTATTAGGCTTCCGGCACCAGCCATCTGGAATAGAGGTTCGAGGCTTTGATTGTATGGGGTTGCGTAAACGTCCACTTGAAGTGTTTCTGTAAAGTAGTCTCCCAAGTTTTCAACGTAAACGGTTATGTTTAAATCCTCTCCAACAACCGCCAGGTTCTTGGAAAGCTCAACATTTGTAACGGCAATATTTCGCAGATAAGGTTTAGCAGCCCACAAAACGCCTCTGAAAAGGATAAGCTTAGCGTTTTCTGTCCAGTGGGCCACGTTAGTCCAGCGTTGAGGGGCAAGGCCCGCCAAAAGCAGATGCTTGTTGCCGCTTTCCCGTATTTTGTAGGCTATTCCTGATCCTTGAACACCTATGGGGTCGGCGCCTATGTTAGTTATCGTCACGCCAGAATAACCCCAGAACCATGAAAAGTCCCTATCGCCTCCAGTTATAATGTATACTCTTTCGCCTGCAACCCATTCTTCCAGGACAGGGTGGCTTTCCATTACATGGTAATAAACTGAGCCCCAGCCGAAGGTGTATCCCTGACCCTTGGGGTCACCCATATACCACTGTAGAAGGGAGATGCCATAGGGCTCGTTTTCTCCAGGCCATGAGCTTGTAAACATGAGGCCAACCCGGTTTTTGTCAGCAGCCTTTATGAACGCCAGGAAAACATCCCTTCCCGGATCTGATGGTCTGCTCACCACCACAACGTCATATTGCGAAATGTCGCCTATAACATCCCAGCCTCTCTCTTCAGCCGTTATCGCGTAGCTTTTTAAAAGGTTTGTTATTTGGGAGTTATAATCTCCAAGCACAGCCACTTTAACAGGTTCAAAAACGTGGACGGTCTTGAAATCGAAATTGTTTGAGAGGAACTCTTCACCAGGTATTGGTGGAATGTAAGCTGTCACATTGTAACGGCCCTCAAAATTTGGTGTCCAAGCAAGGCTTAGTGTTGTTGAATTTCCAGCTTCAAGTTTTGGAATTTGCCAAGATTTGATAAGGGCACCGTTTATGTAAATTTGAACCTCCACGTCAGCCTCGTCGCTTAAACCAAGATTAATAGCCGTAACGTTTAGGCTGGCGGCGCTTCCAAGCTGGACAAATTTTGGAGCTTCCAGATCGACTTTAAGGTCATGCTGGTATGGAACGTATACAACTGTTAGGTTCGCCCAGTCTATTGCTGTCGCAAACCAGCCAACATAGTTTCTATCAACATAGACTTCAACTATATTGTGGCCCAATCTAATGTAGGATGCTGGAACATGGAATTCGTTTAGCGTCCATAAACCACCAGTTCCCTTAAGTCGACCAATATAGTGGCCATTAAAGTAAACTTCGTCAACCTCGTAGGGTTCATTCACATCCAAAGCGTACATTTGGAGCGTCGCCATCAAAATTTGCGGTGGCCCTTCGTATTCGTGCATCCATTCTATTGGATGTTTTGGGTCGATGTTAAACATGTAATAGTCAAGGTCGTTGTCTGGCGGTATGGGCCAATTATCCTCGGTCACAAATAATGATTTACAGTGTCCAACAGCCACATCAAACGATTCAGCATTGTTTTCGGTGAATTCTTCAAATGGCTTGGGCGGGGCGTACGCTGTAACGTTATATAATCCAGCTTCAGGAATCCAACAGTAGCTTATTTTGAAAGCCTCGTTAACCCTTAGCAGCGGTATTGTTTCGTTAACGGCTTCCTCCCCGTTTATTAGCAGTTTAAACTGCACATCCGCTTCATCATTTAAGCCAAGATTATAAACAGTTGCGTTTAAAACGACTTTTTGTCTAGGTTTTGTAATTTTTGGAGCTTAAAGGGAGACGAGAAGTTCATGCTGGGGCTTTTGGTATTTTGACCATAAAATTGCGTTGTAGAGGAGTTGTAGATGGTGATGATAGTATGGCGGTATAACCTCAAGCCATGGCGATATGTAAACAAGGCCCCTCCTTGCAACTATTGCGCTTTCCCTGTAGTGTCCCAAAGCCAAATAGATGCCGTCTGTTATTTCGTTAGAGTCCCATGCTCCATCGCTTGGAAGGGATGTTCCAACCTGTGGAAAAACCAGCGGGTTTGGAACTTTATTGAACAGGGGATGCGTCGTGTTTATTATGTGGAGGAGGTCTGTTCCAGTTACATCCCAGATTGTATATTCGTTTAAGCCAAATAATGGTGCAAGCTTATTGTTGTTCGGAACCCAGTGATAAAGTGTGCCTGCTGTGGCTATTAATCCATGTCCCTCCTGCACATACCTTTTAATGGCCTCTATTTCCTGGTCTGTGAATTGCCATCCCACTGTCGGGTCGTAGGCGCAGGAGATTATGAGCACGTCGGCGCCTGTGGCGTTTATATCCTCATACGTTATGTCATGCTTGTTGAGGGTTGTGTAGTCAATGTAAACCATTGTGCCGCCGAAGAGGTGCCACTCGTTTGTTAAGACCTGCCAATTCGTTATTATTTGGCCTATAACGTTTCCAGCCGAGTGGAGGACTACAGCCTTAACAGGGTAGCCCACATAAACAAGTTTTGAAACCCAATTGTTTTCAGTGTTTTGTTCACCTTCAACAGGAATGACATAAACTGTAAGGTTGTAGAGGCCTTCAATGGTTGGAGCCCATTGAAGGCCAACTTTCACCTCGCTCCCAGCGGGCAAGTAGTCTATTGATTTGACATTTACAACAGTTTTGTTTGCAATAAGGCTCACCGCGATGTTGGCTTCGCCGCCTAATCCAACATTTAAAACTGTTGCGTTTATCTGGACGGTGTTTCCAGGCTCCACGTAGGCTGGAGCCTCCATATTGTAGGCTATTAATTCGTGGGTTGGCGGTGTCTGCTCAACCGCTTTTCTCGCGTTTATCCTTCCATAGCCATAGTAGACGTCGTATCCGGAAGGGCCTAGGTCGTCTGCTGTTTGCCTAAGCCATATTCTAATCCAGTCTCTGGACCTGTTTTGATGTTGGCTCCAAGTTAGGGCTGCCACTCCAGCCACGTGGGGAGCCGCCATTGATGTGCCGCTTGCAAAATAATAACCCCATGGAACTGTTGATAGGATATTCACTCCCGGAGCTGAAAGCTCAACCCATTCACCCCAATTTGAAAACCAAGCCTTGTAATCGTTTTGGTCTGTTGCTGAAACAGCTATAACCTCCTCAAAAGCGGCAGGGTAAAGTTTCATGTTTGTGTTATCGTTGCCAGCCGCCGCGACCAAGAGGACACCGTGATTATACGCGTATTTCACAGCTTCATGGAGGATTTGGCTGTAGCCGTATCCCCCTAAGCTTAGGCTGATTATCTTCGCCCCACAGTCTGTGGCGTGGATTATTCCATTTGCAACCCAATCTGCATATCCGCTGCCATAACTGTCCAAAACTTTTTCAGCCATTATGCGAACCTGGGCTAAACCACTAATGCCCAAATAATTGTTTAAGACAGCTGCTATTATGCCGGCGCAGTGGGTTCCATGCCCATGATCGTCCAACGGATCTGGATCGTTGTTAACCCAGTCATATCCAATATGTTTGTAGTTATCCCATATATCCTCGTGAAGATAGTATACGCCCGTGTCAACAACAGCCACCAATATTTCTGACGAGCCAACAGTAATGTTCCAAGCCCAATCCGCCATAATCTTCTTTGGACCCCACTGCGAAGGCCAGTAGGGATCGTTTGGAACAAGCTGCGCTTGAAGCATCACACTGGGCTCTATGTAGCTCACTGCACCGGCAGCCTTCATCTCTTCACTGAAGGATGTTGAATAAACCCATGGAAGCTCAAAAACTAAAGCGTCCACCCGACTTCCAAAAGACACCATATTAACAATTTCAGCGTTGTATTTGGACAAAATCTCCTCAAAATCTTCTGGATGAAAAGACTTACCAAAATCAAACCTAACAACAAGCCTTGTTTTGTTAGTTTTTTGGAAAAAGTTTTTCCAACGGTTCATTTTCTCCTTTTCTGTTTCACCCCTCTCTACATAAATTTCATTTATTCCTGAAGGGCATTTATTAAATCTTTTAAAATCTTCCTTTTTATCTTGAAAATTTTCGTGTGTCTGGAAGGCCAACGACACTTCATAATTAAAACATAAAATAATTGAGTAAAGTAAAAGTAGAATAGTTAATAATAGAATGGAAGCAGTTTTCCGCATAGTCCTTTCACCCTCGAATTAATACTAAATTTTTGAATTTAAGAATTTAGTGGTAAAAAAGGGGGGTGTTTGAGGCTGAAAGGGTTATGGGTTTTATCCGTACCAGCCGAACTTCTTCGATATGCCGGCTACGTCTTTCATGTCAATCTTGTAGTCGCCGTTTATGTCTGCAACAGTATTCCATCTCGCATGGCCTGGGTATGTGCCAAAGGCTTTTGAGGCTCCTGCAACGTCTTTCATGTCAACCTTTATGTCTGGTGACGGCAACTCGCTCTTGAACGGGTATGTACCTAGCCCGATATCGTCGTAATAGGTTCTTCCAGTAATATCCTCTTTAATGGATAGATATAGGCGGTAAGTGCAGAAGTGAAGCTTGTAACGTGCCCCTGTTATTGGACAAGTTTTTGTTGGCGGTGGGAATATACAGTTGTACCATACGTCAACATGGATTCCCCAACGTCCATAAGTCCAACTTATTGGAATCGTAACTGTGTATTTTCCTCCAGCCGGAATTGTTATGCCCGAAGCCGCATAGAATGTGACTGTCCCGTCAGGTGCTGTTACCGTAATGTTATATTCAACATCAGTCAAATCACCTCTAATGTACAGGTTTTCGAAGGTTACCTTTAAGGCGGTGGCTTCTGTTGGGAGGAATTTGGCGAAAAGCGCAGGGTGTGCGGAAATGTGGGTTGCTATTGGACCGATACGGTGGAAGTCGTCATTTCTGGTTAACAGCACGTATTTGCCAGCTGGACTGTACTCTTCAAACTTCCATGGTCCACTTCCAACCAGCACTTCCTTGGGGAAGTAGTCTTGTTGCGGGTTGCCAGTTTCCGCTATCGGCTTGTATATGTGTTTCGGTAGAATAATGTTGCCTCCTATCCAGCCGACTGCCCAGTAGCTTTTAACGTCTAGAAGCACTTCAAAGTTGAACGGATCCAGTATTGAGAAGCTTAGGATGTTTTGAACGTTGCTCCACCACCATGGGTGTGGGAAGCCGCGCGCCGCTAGAATTTGCTTTAGTTCGACGAAGGTGAAGTAAACATCCGCCACAGTTAGTGGGGTGCCGTCGCTCCAACGAACATCAGGCCTCAAAGTGAACCTTATTCGGCTGCATTCCCCATAAACTGGATGGGTATACGTGCCCACCTCAAAGCTTTCAGCTATCCATGGAAGGAACTCGCCTAGGTCGCTGGCGTTGCGCACTAGTAGGCTTTCATAGATTTGGCCTAGAACGTTCCAGTCGAAGAGCCAGCTTGCGTATATTGGGTTAAGCTGCTTTAGCTCCGGGACCTTGAAGCCCCAGTCTATCACGGTTACATCGCTTGTCTCAAATCCCTCCGGATACATGTTCATGAAAGTCCATCCGTTGTCAATGCCGTAGCCCATAACGTTTACAACACCATACCATGTTTTGCCTTCTGTAGTGTCGTAGGCGTGACCTCCCACGTTTGTTTTGCGGTACGCTTTGTTGCCGGACACACAGTAGAGAGGTGCCCCAAGCATCATGTAAGCCTGGCGGTATTGAGCCGTAAGGGCCATTTCAACGGCTTCCTCCTGAGTGTTAGCGTACATTATGCCATCTGCAGCCTCGTTGAATTCTGGATCGTTGTGGCCTCCATAGTTATAGCAGAAGCCTGGATGCCAATAGTAGTCCCAAGCCCACAGTATCAGGTGGTCGGGGTCCACACCCAAACTCCAGCCGCCAGTGTAGAGGTGGAAGTCTTTGTTGACCATAACTTCAATAAAAGCTTTTCCGCTGGTTACAAAATGTACGTTTTCGCCAGTCACCATGTAAAAGCCTAGATTCTTCAGCTCATCAACAAGTATCTCGCCAATGCGCTTTCTACCCGGGTGGTCGCTTCTAATGTAGAACCAAAGTTTTACGATTCTGCCTCCCCACTCCCTGTAACCGCTTGGACCGATGGGCATGTTAGCCTTTGTAGGGTCATCTAGAATTGCCGCAGCCTTAGTTGGACTGTATTCCCATGCCCATGGAATTGTTGGGTCTCCATAAACATCCAGCAGGTATTTAGCCATTGCTGGTGGAATAGTGGTATACATTGGGTAGCCGAATCCTGCACCTATCTCTGGCAAAGCAATGATGGCTTCTCTGTCGATTAGGTGGCCTATCGCCCGCCTTAGCCAAACATTAGCCATAGGGTTGCCGAGACCTGGATAGTAAATGTAATCCTTCTGTGGGTAGGCAGGATCAGGAGGATTACCCTTGTACGGGTTGGGGTTGCTGTTCATATCCAATATGAACAGTCCATACTCAGGTCCATAATTCACAACTTTAATTATCTCGTTGTATGGTGGATTTGTCCATTTTTCATAAACAGTTTTAGGAATTGGCCAGTCAATAATGTCGATAACGCCAGCCTCCAGAGCCGCGAACTCTGCAGGGTCATTGTCAAAAAGATGTATCAGTAAGTCCTTAGCACGGGGTCCGTACCTCTCATAGAGCTTGTCCTCTGTGCAGTCTGGATAAACCCAAGCATTTACCGGAAGAACCATTAAGACTATCATTGCAGCCGCTAAAATTACGCATAAGATTTTTTTCTCCATCTTCCTTTCTCCTTTTGAGCAAAGTAATCTTATACAAGGAGGCTTAAAAGGTTTATGGAAAAAAGTTACAGCATAAATTTCTATATGTCATGGAAGAAGTTGCTGGCTTAAAATGAAAGATGCGGGTATGATTTCATTTTGAATATAGGTGGCACGCTACAAAGTGTTGCTTTTCAACCTCAACCAAATCAGGTTTTCTATTACGGCATATATCGCCTATCATAACTGGGCATCGGGTGTGGAATCTACATCCAGATGGGGGATTAATTGGACTTGGTATCTCTCCCTTCAAAACAACATCCACACGTCTTGAGGTTGGATCTGGAATTGGTACAGCAGCAATCAAAGCCTTTGTGTAGGGGTGAAAAGGGTTCAAAATAACGTCGTCTG
Organism: Candidatus Bathyarchaeota archaeon; assembly: GCA_018396955.1. Lineage (GTDB taxonomy): Archaea > Thermoproteota > Bathyarchaeia > Bathyarchaeales > Bathycorpusculaceae > JAGTQI01. Next base: position 13,728 of record JAGTQI010000007.1, read on the forward strand.
AGTTGCCTTTCTCAACGATTTCGCCAAGGTACATGATGGCCATTCGATCACATATATGCCTGGCTAAAGCCAAGTCGTGGGTTATGTATAGAAACGCAACCTCATATTTGTCTCTAAGAAATGTTAAAAGGTTCAAAACTTCAGCCCTTATGGAAACGTCTAACATAGAAACTGGCTCATCAGCAACTATAAATTCAGGCTCTAACGTGAGCGCCCTAGCCACAGCTACCCTCTGCCTTTGTCCGCCACTAAGTTCGTGTGGGTATCGAAAGAGGAACTCCTCAGGCGGGACCAGTTGGACATCATTCATCACTTTGAAAATTCTTTCCTCCGCATCCTTTCCCACTATTCCATGAATATATAAAGGTTCTTCCAGAATGTTGAGAACAGTTTTTCTGGGATTCAAAGATTCATATGGATCTTGGAATATTATTTGCATTTTCTTACGCAAAGGCTTCAGCGTTTTCTCAGAGGCCCTAGTAATATCAATCCCTTCAAACAATATTTTACCATCTGTAGGATCGACTAGACGAAGCAGAAGCCTTCCGGTGGTTGTCTTTCCGCTGCCGCTTTCACCAGCCAAGCCAAATATTTCGCCCCTTTTAATTTCTAAATCAATTCCATCAACTGCCCGCACAAATATTGGCTTACCGAATAAGGACCTAAAAAATCCCATTCTAATTGGGAACCATTTTTTTAACCCCTGTGCCTGAACAATCACCTTTTCCATTTTAACCATTATCTTTCACCATTTTTTCCCATAGAATTCCGATTCAACTTTGTGACATGCAACATAGTGGCCTTTCGATATTTCGATGAAGGCGGGCTCCTCAATTTTACATTTCCCTTTCGCATAGTTACATCTAGGATGAAATCTACATCCCGGCGGTGGAGCTAAAAGATCAGGGGGGGCTCCTGGAATAGAAACTAACTTTTGACGTTTACCCGTTATGTTAGGAAAAGCAGAAATCAATCCCTGAGTGTATGGATGCAGAGGCTCCTTGAATATGGCGACAACATCTCCATACTCAACGATTTTGCCAGCATACATGATTGCTGTTTTTTCACATAACTCAGCAATAATTGAAAGGTCGTGGGTTATAAGAATCATGCCGAGATTAAGCTTCATTTTTAATTCTTTAAGAAGCTTCAGGACCTGAGCCGCAACAATGACATCGAGAGCCGTTGAAGGTTCATCAGCAATCAAGATTGATGGATTACAAGCCAACGCCATTGCTATCATTGCCCGCTGCCTCATTCCACCACTAAACTCGTGCGGATAATTGTTAATTCTTGATGGATCAATACCAACAAGTTCCATAAGTTTTGCGCACCTCTCCAGCGCCTCTTTCCTTGTCACATCAGGTTCATGTACCATTATAGCCTCAACCATCTGGTCAGCGACGGTGTAAACGGGATTCAGAGCGTTCATAGCTCCTTGAAAAACTATGGAGATCTCCTTCCACCTAATCTCCTCCCGAACTTCGTCTTCATCTAATTTGAGAAGATCTCTACCTTTAAACATAATTTTTCCGTCCCGTATTTCGCCATTAAAAGGCAGAATTCTAAGAATTGAAAGTGCAACTGTTGTTTTTCCGCATCCGGATTCGCCTGCGAGCCCTGTAGCCTTGCCGCCTTCAACTTCAAAACTAACCCCGTCTACTGCCTTAACATAACCACTCATTGTTTTAAAGTATGTTTTCAGCCCCTCAACCCTCAATAGAGCCATGGGAAACACCGTAAGGTACTGGTTGAAAAATGTTAGATTCCATATTTAACCTTTTAGCGAAAATTTCAAAATCAATTAATAGAAGAAAGACGGAGAATTCTATGTAAACTTGTAACTCTAATACTAACGCTAGTGGCGAATATGAAATACAAGTGGAGAAAGGAAAATGCTAATTTAGATTATATAGTAGAGAGAATCGAGTTTTTCATGAAATGCAACGGGTTTGAAATAACAAAGATTAAGTGCAATGATTGCTATACAATTCTTGGCGTTTCACGGACATTTCAGGGGGAACCTAAAACAATAACGATATTTCTACGTAAAACTAAAGAGGGGTTCGAAATAGAGATGAAGCCCGGAAGATTTGTGCATCAGCTTTTAAAATTTAGCTTCTTAATTTCCCTTTTTGGATTTGGGGGTTTGCTTTTAAACAAATACCGAAGCTTTGAGTTATATCAAAAAATTGAAGAAAAATTTTGGGTGTATCTCCAAGATGAACTCTCGAAGATGTGAGGGAGAACTCTTATCTTCTCAGCCTTAATTTCGGATTCAAAACTTCATCCAACGCATAACCAACTAAAATGAACGAAGCTGACAGTAAGGAAATGCAGACACCAGGAGCGAGAACCCACCACCAGTTTGTTATGGCGTTAGCCTCAAAGATAGCATTTAACATTCTTCCCCAAGACATACGCGTCGGATCATAAAAGCCCAGCCATGATAACGCCGCCTCAGCGGTTACAGCACCAGGGACAGAGGTGGCGAGCGAAATGTAAACCAACGACATTACGCTCGGCATCACGTGGTGAATGATGATGTGAAAACGTCCTGCTCCCGTAGCCTTAGCTGCCTCTACAAATGGACGCTCCTTAATTGAAAGCACTTGAGACCTAACCATCCTAGCAAAACCCATCCATCCTAACAAGCCAAGCAATATTATTAGGTTCTCAAGTTTCGCCCCTAAAACTGCGACTAACACAATAAGCAAAGGCAACCCCGGCAACACTAACAATAAATCAGCGATTCGCATAAGAATTTCATCCACAAATTTTCCTAAATATCCTGCAGCAAGACCAACTATTAAACCAATCAAAACACTGAATACAGATACGAGAATACCTAGATATAAGGAAATTCTAGTGCCGTAAACAAGTTGCGAAAATAGATCTCTGCCTTGATGATCCGTCCCAAGAAGACCGAAGCTTGTGCCGTAAATTAGAAGACCAAAATCGTCCACATAAACAGTCGTCTCAACATCCTTATTTAACTCAGCTTGATCCAGAAATGTGAGCTCTAATCCATAAACGTATTTTCCAGCACCTGTAAAAACCATCCTAGCTGGAAAACTGTTTTTTCCGAACTCCGTGTACTCGTTTACTAGATTGTTAGAGTCTGAATCTATGTGTCCAGCCCTAGATTCGGGGCTTGACCTACTAATTATCCATCCGCCAAGATCACTCCAGCCGCTCATGGGCTTATCTATTCCCCAAGGGAAACGAGCCAATATCATTTTTGTTTTTGGATCGTACACCCTTAAATTCGGGTCCTCTTTGAAACCTATAGGCATATTCGTTAGCCCGAAAACAGTCGGAATGGGCCAAACTGTCCATGTTTTTCCATCAATTTTTCCCAAATAAACTTTCACTTTAATTGGAACATCTAATCTTCCGTCCGTTGTTGTTCCGTTAACAAGCATACTTATGCTTCCTATAAATCTTCCAGCCGGCCCTGAATACGGCCAGTCAAACTCGATATAAAGCTTTGCTGTTGTAATGTTATGTTGTTCTCCAGCTTTTCGATTATATGATATTGCTAAAGAACCATTTTGAGAAAATCTTGAAAATCCAAACGCTGCGGCTTTAGGATAACCTAAATTCTCATCAACATAAGCATATACTCTCCCCTTTCCTTCCCATTCAAATTTAAATTCGTCTAAGGATGGACGGCCCGGATTGTTAACTACGCGCATATTCTCACTTAAATCAGGGTTGCCTCCGAGCCATGTCGGCAAATATCTGAGCCAAGTAGGAGGTAGACTAGGCGAACTTAGCGGGAAAATGGGTTCTAAAGGATCTTCGCCTAGAGGGGTGTAGGGAGTTAAAAAGGGCGCCGCAAAAGCAAGGAACACAAAAAATATGATTATTAATAACCCGAAAGCTGACTTTTTATTCCTTAATAGACGTGCCATAAAAGCCAAAAATCTTTCGGCGGTAAAAGATAATTTGCTTTTCTTCTTTATCACCGACATATTAATCAACCATACTTAATCCTTGGGTCTAATACTCCATAAAGGAGATCAGCAATTATGTTGGCTATAACTACACATAACGCTGTAACATAAAAAATAGCCATCAAAACTGGATAATCCAGAAATTGGATCGCGAGCCAAATGTATCCGCCTAGACCAGGATATGAATAAACAGATTCGGTAATTATGGCTCCTTGAAACATGAAGCCAAAAGACAATGCAGCGCTTGTTATAATGGGAAGAGAGGCATTTTTTAGCGCGTGTTTAAAAAGAACTGTCCGTTCTTTTAAACCCTTTGCCCTTGCAGTAACAACATAGTCTTCAGTTATCGTTTCTAACATTGTTGCCCGCGTTAAAAGCAGCCACCCGCCAACGCTGAATATGGTAAGCGTCAAAAACGGTAGAAAAAGATGGTATAAATAACCGCCAACGAGCCTCCAAGCCTCAAGAGCGTTTAGCGATAAATTCACACTTAAAGTTTCCGCAGAACTCTGCACGTTATAACTCCAAAGGACAGGATAATCTCTTGCCCAGATGGGATGCCCCCCAGCGATGGGAAACCAGCGCAAATTAACGAAGAATATTAAAATAAAAACTAGACCGAGCCAGAAAGTTGGCAAAGAACCAAGTATAAGCGAGGTAGTTACTGCGGTACTGTCAATAAGCCCCCCACGCCTTTGGATAACAATGATGCCTAGTAAAACCCCGACGATTATCGAAACAGCTGTGGAACCGCCAATTAACATTATAGTGTACGGTAGTCTCCACCCCAATGCATGAGATATTGGCTCTTTGTTTATAATGGAAACGCCGAAGTCCCATGCTAGAAGGTTGCGTATGTATTTAATTAATTGAATATGGAATGGTTGGTCAAGACCCCAAAGGCTTTTGATAAGCTGTTCCTGTTCTCTCCTTACCTCAGGGGGTTCCTTACTCCAAGCTTGCATTAGAAAAGCTGTAGGATCACCGGGCATGAGCTTGAAAATGGCGAAGTTGAGACAAATAATTAAAATTATCAATACAAAGGAGTTAACCAGCCTTTTGGCGATATAAGCTCTGAGGCCCATTGGAAGCCCCGATTTACATACAACAACTGAGCTCTTAAGCTTTTGCCTCTACACTATCAGTTGTTTTCGATATTTTGGAAGTTCTTAAATCGAACCTTAAAATTTCAAAAGCGTAAAAGCCAAATTTTAACAGTTAAGCCTTAAATACATGTTCATCATGACACATCTTCGCAGATGGGGAAATAAATGGACGAAGCAAAACCTCGTTCTGGTCTTATATTATCATTAATTGGGTCAATTTTAACCATTTTTAACGGAGCATATGTTGCAATTACTAAGCGGCCTATTATTATTTTAACGTCAGAAGTAAAATCATTAGATGAAATAATGAATTCTAAAAATTTCTGGGGACGAATATCCTTTGGTGCTCCAGGACTTATAGGAGGGTTTTGGGCGTGGTTCTGGATGATTTTTCCAATACTTATGACAATATTAACCGTTATAATTTATTCAAAGCCAAGACGCTACAGAACATTCGGCATAATACTATCAATATGCGCCGCCCTTAGTCTGCCCATTGGAGGGGGATTCTACATAGGATCAATTCTAGGGTTTATTGGGGGTTTGACTTATTATGAGTCGCCTAAACCCTTCAGTGAAACATTTTTTGGAAAAATCTTTAAGGCTGCAAGAGTAGAATCAAAATTTTTCGCTAGGATCTGCGAGGAACCAAGAGAACTAAACACCGCTGCGTTGACAGTAATTTTTATTGGATTTTTAAGCGGAATAGGTAATGGATTGTACGCTTATAATGCTGACTTAATAAGAAAAGGGGGAACCATAGCCTTTCAAATCCTTTATGATGGTCATATTTTTTGGAATGAAATAGTTCTATTCTCAGCGATTTCAATTGTTGGCATGATGATGATTAAATGGCTGATTCTTTCCATATGCATATATTGGGTGGGGGTTAAACTCGTTGGTCTAACATCCACTTATGACAAGCCACTCCGAGGCGTTGCTTTTGCCCTCGTCCCAGAAGTTATAATGTTTTTCATGCCCTTAATATTTGCAAATGAACCCGCTTTAACGTTTAATTGGCCTATGACGTTATATGTTATTTCTCGTGCTTGGGTTTTCATATGTCTCTTGATTGCCATTAGACAAATGTTTGAATTTTCGTTAACGCGTGCCTTTGGAGTAGCACTTTTGGGAGGAGCAATGTACTGGATAATATATCATATGTTTATAGTTCCCACATTGAATGTTCCTGGATTCAGGATAAATCTTTCAATGCCAGATTCATCAATCGCGCTGCTAACTATAATTGGTTTTATATCATTAATTGCGACAGCAACTGGAGTATTTTCCAGAAAACAAATCACCTGAATTTAAACGCTGATACTATTTTAATTTTTTAATAATCTTTGCAGCAAAATTTAAATTTAATATCAACATTTATTTTTCGAAGGAATTTGTCACTAAAACGAGAGCATAACTTAATATTTTATCTAAAAAGGTTCGCGATAGCTGTAGGGATGGCACTTTTGTTTTCCTTTATTTCACTCTACCCCGGACTAGGATATGATGGTAAGGCTGAAGTTCGCATAGTATCTACAAGTTATCAATTGTTATACCGAGATATAGAGGTGAACTGCAACATCACCTATAATCCCCTACTTTTTCCATTATCTTGGTTAATAAACAAGGGACAATCTTCATATTATTTTGTGATGCGAACTGCCCCGTTGGGAGCAGGTCAGTTTGGAATCACATGGTCGAGCCTAGAGGAAGCAAAAGAGGATGCGTTATTAATAGTCGTATTAAATGAACTTTTCATTAATATACCTTTTTTGTTATCCATTTTTCTTGCAGTAGAGCTGATAAATGTAAGGAGCATATATCTGTGCTTTTTGGGCGGCATTTTAGGATTTTTAATTACTAGCTCATTAGGGGCAATTGTGGGTTTTTTGTTGGTTCTGTCCATAGTAGTGCTCCTTATTATGAAGTACAAAGTGAAAAGGTTCGTTGACTGGTAAATATTCTCTGGAAGAGAAAATAAGTGAAGCACATAAGTGTTAATTTATTATTTCTTTTTCTCTTGAGACTCTTCTTCCTTACGTTTAGCAATTACCCAGTCTTTGTATCCTGCGACTGCGCCCCACAGTAAAATGACCACGACAGTTGCGATGAGCCTTAATTCAGGGCCAAGCTGCAGAATAAACCATACAACAACGAGAGGAACAGTAATCACCAAAGTTACTGAGAAAACAATTATGAAAAACCACTTGTTAAGCGTTATATTTGACAATTTTAACCCCAATAAAGTGAGGTATAACATGCATAAATCTCTTTTGTAGAGGTTATTACTAAAATGTTTTTTAACTCTTAAATTGTGTCTATTCTTCAAGAAAAAACAAATTAACATAATGACTGCCAGAATAAATCCTAACAAGAACATGCGTTTGATGTTAAAATTAGCATCTCCAGCGTCACGGAATGAATGAACGGTCACTAACTTAGTTACAATAGTTGAAAAACCTCTAGCGTTGGTAACATTTAATTGAACTTTAAACGTTCCAGGTTGCCCATACTTGTGTCCTACAACTTGACCATGCGAGGTATATCCATCTCCGAAATCCCAGCTGCAATTGATTATCTGCACAGGATCAATGATGGAGACATTAAATACAACAAGTTCACACACCTTGGGAGATTCTGGATAAAAAACGAAGTCGACCACAGGATTTAATAAAGCGAAAGGAAGTGTAAGAGGGTAATTGTCACAGTTATGAGTGTCGATTATGTAAGGCACATCACCTATGCAGTCTCTTCCGGTCAAATTTTGATAAACGCCAAACATGTTGTCAACACCCTTATAGTCGCTCCAATAATTGCCTCCACTTGGATAACCGTCATCCCATTTGTTTTCATAACCAGATGCGGAAACTGACCGCATGTTGTTAATGAAGTTATTATGGTAAATAATATTGTAACGCGAAGGAGTTGAAAAGGGTATTTCAAGTCCGTAAGCCATATTACAACAAATGGTGTTATTATAAATTTTGTTGCTATCACTCCATGCCAACTCAATACCGTTCCAAAAATTTTTGGCAATATAATTTCCATAGATAATGTTTCCGCTTGAGTGATCCAAAAAAATTCCGTAACGATTCCCTGAAATTATGTTATTGGCTATAATGTTTGTCGAACATCCGCGTCGCTTATCACCAAGTTTTATCCCAACAAAGTTGCCCGTTATGGTATTATTAATGATTGACACATTGTCAACGTTGCATAATTTTATGCCGTAATTCGCAGGACGCGACAAACCTCCATTGCGAATAGTAAACCCGCAAATGACACAGTTACTGGACATCACAGTAATTACATCGGAACTGTTTTCCGCGTCGATGATCGTATAATCTCTGTTTTCGCCTAGAAGGATAATGCTTTTGTTTAAAAAAATACTTTCTTTATAAACTCCCGCACTAACGAAGACAACGTCACCGTCACTTGCATAATTTATAGCTTTTTGAATACTATTATAATCCTCTGGAACCCTTACCGTCCTCAAACTAACAGAATTAACCAGTGCGATTCGAATATTTGGGTAGAAAAGTTGATGGCAAATAAAAATAATTATGCATATTAATATGATAGCAGCGAATTTTTGCCTTACATGTGCCATATTTATGTGTTTCATAACCATGTTACTTTTTACGATGCCTATTTCTATGGGACGTTTTGATTTTAATCAAAATAAATATCATTATGAATATGGTAGCAAAAAGCCAAAAAATATGAGAGGCATGGTGACCCGGCCTTACGATTAAACTTTTGCTAATGCAGACGCTTGCATATTTCTGATCGCCTAAAAATAACGCTTTTACGTGGAATACTCCAACTTTTTTCAATACATAAGCAATGGTGGCAGCTCCATAAAGGTTTGTTGTAGCAGAACCTATAAACTCTTCAATATCGTTAACTAGGTAAAAATTAATCGGCAATCCTACAATTGGATTGCCATCTTCATCAAGTAGAATAGCGGAGATTTCAAGTTCATCTTCAAAGTTTATTGAATCAGGGGCATCGATTAAAAGTGTTGGAATAGAACGACGTGCGAAAATAGTTTTTGATTTTTTAGCAGCTTCTCCGCAATCATCAAAAACTATTAAGGTGACATTATATATTCTTTCCTCCTGAAACTGTATTGTTATATCTTTGGATGACCAAAAATATTCTTCATCGATTTCCCAGATTCTAAGCAGAATTTGGCCGTCAATATCATAGGACTCATCAGCAATTAGGACGTCCTCTCCAACTTTCGCCTCAATAGGAACCTGTAAGAAATCTGCAATCGGCGGAGAGTTTTCTATACGTGGACATAACAGTGGATATCTATCTCGATTATTCAAATCGATGATGTATGGAACATCGCCTATTCCATCACTTCCCATTTGATCCTGATCCGGACCGCATTTTTCATCTAGACCTTCATAATCGCTCCAAAAGTTACCGCCGGATGGATAACCATCATCCCATATTGCAAAAGTAGTTGAAAATGGGTAGACATAAACTTGTAAAGAATTGTTTACGAAAACGTTTTGGTATAGTGAATCATGAGAGGCTAAGCTCCAAACACCATATTTGTTATTTTGGATGATGTTTCCTTTCACAATGTTACCACGTGAATCGTCTAGGACTAAGCCGGAGCGGGTATTATTGATCATGGTATTTCCTTTTACCATGTTATTATGCGACTTTTCAAAATATAGGCCATCTTTATTGTTACTGAAGATGTTTCCAATGATTGTATTGTTTACAGACAAAATATTCAAAATACTATATGAATGTGAGAAACGAATACCATGGCCATTTCGAGCTATACTGTTCTTCACAAAAACGTTATTGCATGACGAGATGATTGTGACACCGCTCCATTCATTATCCGAGAAATTACTTTGAGCGACAATATTATCGTTTGAACATATAAAATATAAGCCTCTCTCATTTCTTGATACTGTAACATTTACAATTAAAGAGTCTTTTGTATAAGCAAAGATAACGCCCGTCAAGTTTTTGGAGATGTTTAAATCCTTCACTATGATCTTTGATGAATTTATTAGAGCCACGTAACCCACTTCTAATGGAACTACCCTGTCATGCGCGTTTATCCAATAAAGTATCGGTTTTCCATCTACGTAATTAGAAAAATCAATGTTGTGTAGAAAGTGGGAAAGGAATAAACCCCAAACCCCAAAGTTATAAGTGTTATTTGATATGATGTTGTTCCTCAAAATGTTATTTGAGGAGTCGTAGATTTTAATTCCATAATAATGCTTAGTTACAAAGTTTTCCTCCACGATACAGTTTGACCCTCTAATATATATTCCTGCCCATGGACCATGTTCTAAGCCTGTTATAGTGAAGCCTTTTAAAACCACGTTATTAGCCTTTATCTCTATGGTATGTTTCCCGCCTACACTTTCAATAATGGAAAGGTTTACACCACTTCCAATAACTCTTAAAGACTTGTCTATTGTTATACACTCTAAATATCTTCCAGGCCTCACAAGTATAAGGTCTCCTTCATGTGCAGCGTTTATGGCACTTTGTATCGTTGGATACTGGTCAGGGATAACGATCGTATTAGTCGACGTGTAAGCAATAGGAAACTCTGACAGAATAACCTTTGTACATCCAAACAGCGCAGCCAGCAGAAAGAGGAGAATCACTTTAGTGTTAATATACATTATGTCATCTTTAAAATAAAATAAATAGCAACCATAAAATTTTATCGGTATCCTACATAACATTAATAAAATTTGCATAATAACTTAGAAAAGGAGGTCCCGTTACCAGGAGTACGCTATGAAGAAAGTGGTTGTCAGCATCAGCGTCTTCCTCATTCTAATTGGTGTTATTATGGCCACAAACTACAATATTCAACAGAAAATCGACCGAAGTGAAAAAGTTGATGATAAAACCAATAAATGGATAGTCTCTGGCTTTTTTAAGGAGAACGAAAAAATGGGTTTATATTTTGTTCAGCCGAAAGATTGGTCTTTTGGACCATACCCTGAACTAGGCAGCCCACCATATTCAAAACAACTTATGATAAACGTTACAAACGAGGATTCAGAACAATTTACACTATTTAAAGTTATTTTGGTCGTTCCACGAACGGAAATTCCGCCTAAACCTCCGTACGCTTTTATACTATCGATCTATAGTGTAGAAGTAGATCAACAAAAAGGCGCAATAGTAACGGAAGTTCATCCTATATTTACAGGGCATCTTATAGCTTTGGGAATAACGAATAGTTCTGGTCGATACCGCATAGAAACAAATCTTGTACCAGATATAGTGATTGATGAAAATGGGAAGCCAAAAAAAGTTTCCCCTCCTGTTCAACTGGTCCTTTACAAAGTCTTAACAAGCTACGTGGCGCCTTACACCTTTCTCTTGCCTACGGGATTAATAATCACTTTCAGCGGAGTTTCACTTTTGGTATACAACCTTAAAAGAAAACCGCCAAGACACAAACAAAAGTTAAAGTTTTCTAAGTAAAATTTAAGAAAGCCTTTTCTAAATCCCATTTTAGTATGAAGAAGAGAAACTTAGGCCTTCTACTAATTTTAATATCCTTACTAACAGGCGTGTTTGCTATGTCAAACATTAAGACTTTAGTTCAAGTTGAGCAATTTGCAAAAACAGAAGATGGGGAAGATGTGGTAGATAAAATTGTTATGGTGCCGCCATGGAATGCAAGCGAAGAAAATCCTCCTAGGGGATGGGTTGGGTTTAACATTACAGTGACGCGAGAGAATAAAATAAACCATGAGATCCATGGCATTATTTTGCCAGCCGATGGAGATCCGAATCCGAAGGTAGTAATGCGGGCGGTAAACGAAACCGGGCTTATGATTTTAATATGGGATAATTTTGACCCTTACACTTGGGACTCAATTAAAGTTTATACAGCAACTTACCTGGATAGAAGCCGTAGAGTCGCTAACTTCGAATTTAGAGAAATAGACGACAGCAGAAAGTACATTTTTCTTTTCAGAGGTCTAAAAGATGAAACTCGTGATAGGCCAATACTGATTAGTGTTAAAGAAACATGGTATGAGGAAAGGATCATCTTAGACCCTTTCACGTCAAATGTTCTGGTAGCATGTTCAACAGCAACAGCATGCGTGGGTGTAATCCTAATATTTAAAAAAGATAAGATTAAGAGAACATGGAAATCAAGATCGAAAATTTTCCATATAGAAGCCCAAAGAAGCTAGCTTTCGCCACTTTCTTTTTGCGATTTACTCCTCCACTTTTTTAAGAGCTCAATGTATTCATGTGCCTTTTGATCAACATCCCAATTAAAACCTTTCTCATTTAGTAAAGCTCCTTCTAGCTTCAATTTTCTTTCTACCAATATCCTGGCAATAAAAAGTAAAATTGCGAGGTTCATTACACCAGATAAAGTATAATTAATTGGAAACTCTGAAAACACTAATAAAACAAAGTTGAGCCAGAAAATACCCACGACAAATAAAGGGAGACCGACAGCCCAAAAAATTCCCTGCCACTCGGGAGGGAACCCCTCAATACTCAACTTGGGAACTTTTAAGATAACCCTATATACAAGGGGAATTTTGGAAAAAGTTTTTTCTTCAGGCATAATTAACTACTTAACAAGCAATACATATAAGTTTTTGGCAGAAAAGATGCTATTAACGCTTTCTTCCAAGTAGATACCGAAAGCAGGGCTATTATTAACATTGTATCCAGCCAAGTTTTATTCTTTGAAGAATATAGAGAGATTGCCTGATCATAGTTATTATTGGAGCTGTTACTTGCAACCACACGTAGATGAAAATTTTGTAGAACTATTGGAAAGCTACTTTGCGAGATATATTTTGCAAAATTGTTTAACTCCGTGTTCACGTAAAGAGTGCCCTAAGAATTGTTTCTAAGCTTCAACTTATTCTATGCGGAGTAGCGTTGTAGAGCCAAAGTCCTGTGTAGCATTCGAATATAACTGGCGCTAATTCACAACCGTAACTTAATAAAGATTTCCTTGAAGTTGTCTCTTAAATTGGCAACATTCGTCAAGTAAGAACCTTGATGTTCAATGTTTTTCAGTTAGTGGAATTTCTTGAAGGTCAAGTTAAGTAACTCGGTTTTGAAGGAGTAAAACTTTTCAATCACTACTGAGGCGGCTTTAGATTTTCACATAGTATCCGGAAGTGATGAAGGCAGGGTAGCCATCCCTTCAATGTTGATCCATGTTCATTCCTTTAGCGTGGGGCATATATATTAAATTTATATAGATTCATTACTCAAAAATGTTGGCGTGAAAGAACTGGTTAAAATAAACTTATATAGAGAAAAGGGGGGATTTTAAAGTGGCTTTATGGATCGTATATTTTTGTCCATCCGAATCCTTTTGATACTATTGCCACGTCTTTTATGTCGACTTTTCCGTCGCCGTTTACGTCACATATTGGGTTCCATGGGCCGTAGCCTTCGTTTGAGAAGTATGGTTCGCCAATCAGTTTGTATCCATACCAACCTTGGTCGTTGACCCCCTTTGGCTTCGTGTAAATTACTACGTAGAAGTTATATGGCGTTGTGCAAGCGATTTGACTAGAAGTATTAGTATAATATGAAATGCTGGCTTATATCATCTACGATGAAAGTACCTAAAGCGTTGAACGGAGGAAGGGTTGAGTCGATGTATATTTCGAATCTGACTAATTCACTTCACATGAAAATTTCTGCTAATATAAAAAGGATGAGTTTATAAGTCTATTTTTCCAAATTATTTTGATGTTGTAGCTACGTTTTTCACGTCTATTTTTCCGTCGTTGTTTATGTCTGTGTCGGGGGTTATAGGGGCACATGGAGCATGGTGTGGGGTGCATGTATCCTTGTCCTGGAATGTATACTGAGCCGAAGGCTTTTGATACTGCGGCGACCTCTTTCATGTCGACTTTGCCGTCGGCATTGATGTCGCCAACCATACGATTTTAACCCAGCCGTCATAAAAAACGTTGTCAGCTGTTTCTGTTTCGCCTTGACTGGCCATGCATAAGCCTCAATATAAAACTTTATAACAAACTTTTAAACAGAAAAAGCTAAGCTATTCCTCCCTTATTAATGGAAATTTCGCAAAAATACTCAAACAATTCGGGCTCGTCGCAAATAAGCAAATCATATTCTTCGGTCAATAGCTAAAGGCAACTAAAGTCTAGACTCCGACGTCGACTGGCATCAATAACGAAGGAAAAATTTTAGCCAAACTTTCCGCATCAACCGCAGAAATTATCCCATCCTTATTGATGTTAATAATTCAGCACTCTCTCCTTTATGCATTGTTATTGGGTTGCCCGCTTGGCTGCCCACCAGCTTGAGGATGTCATGTGGTTTTTGCGGGTTGGGTTAATGAATGGAAGCAATAATTAAGCCTCCGATTAAGCCTCCGACAAATCCGAAAACTTCAGCATCCCTCTATAATCGCTAGTCACCTTTCTCCTAATAGCGCCATCTCATCTAGGGTTTGCATGATCAAAGCCTCATAAAGCCCTAGATGTTTCTCCAGAATAACCTTGCCTTTTAAGAGTATGTGTTGCCTAAACTTTGGGGGTATGGTGTTAAGGGGCACTACATCCACCGGGAGCCCCAGCTCTTCCTCCAGCCTGCAGACCAGCCTAAACAGATGATTAAGCTCTAAGCTCTTCAAGTACACAGCCACATCTACATCTCTAAAGGCATCTAGCTCAACAAAGCTTCCAAATAGAATAGCCAGCGGCACACCTTCCCTTTCCACGACGGTCCTAGTCTTCTCAATTATGAGCCCCTTGCCCTCTGCATCAACTTTATAATACTTATAATGCCTCATCATCACCCAACAGCCCTTGAATCTTTTTAATTAGGCTGAATGCGTTCGTGA